>PTKB01000034.1 GCA_002937555.1 Alphaproteobacteria bacterium MarineAlpha10_Bin2
GGGGAGTCTGGGTGGCCTGCTGGCCCTGGGTCCTCACCTACAAAAAGCAGGAGATCGACCTGGGACAGTTCCCCAACGTGCGTCGCTGGTACGATCTGCTGAAGACCCGCCCCGGACTGCGCCGGGGCTACGAGGTCGGACGCGAATTTGGAAAACCGGGGAGCATGGACGCCCAGGCGAAAGAGATCCTTCTCGGCTTGAAGCCCGCCGACCGCTAGTGGAGCGCCCCTTTCGGGGCGCCGAGCGGCGCACTTCTATTTTCTCTCGATAAGCTCAATTTTATAGCCATCCGGGTCATCGACGAACGCGATGACGGTGGTGCCGTGCATCATCGGCCCCGGCGGCCGGGGAATGCTGGCGCCCGCTGCTTCCAACTTCTCGCAGGTGCCATAAATATCGGGCACACCGATGGCGACATGGCCAAATCCGTTGCCGAGATCGTAAGCCTCTTCCTGGTCCCAATTATGGGTCAATTCGATCACGGCGTTCGAGCTTTCATCGCCATAGCCGACGAAAGCCAGAGTGAATTTACCGCCCGGATAATCATTGCGGCGGAGCAGCTTCATGCCCAGCAATCCGGTGTAGAAATCGATCGACTTGTCGAGATCTTTCACCCGGATCATGGTGTGAAGCATTTGGGCCCCGAAACCATTTTCGCTCATATTCCTATATCCTTTTATGCCGATGTGTTTTGGGCGACTGCCAACACGGCTTTCGCCGCCAAATCGCTTGGCGCGGTTCCGCCGATGCCCAACTGCCGCGAAACGCCGCGGAAACACTCGATTTGATCCGCGCGTGCCTTCGGGTCAAGCAATATGTTCTCGACCGCCGGCGCCAGGCGGCTTGGGGTGCATGCTTCCTGCAGAAATTCAGGTGCGGCGCGGCGCCCCGCCACGATGTTGGCCAGAGCGATATGCTGCACGCGCACGACCCTGCGCGCCACGGCCACGGTGACCGGATTGGCGCGATAGGCGACCACCATGGGCACTCCGGCGATCGCCAGTTCGAGGGTTGCCGTGCCTGAGGACGTCAGCGCACCGGTGCTGGCGGCGAGCGCCGCGTACTTGTCCTCTCGCGCACTACCATCGACGAGCACCACATCGACGCTCCAATTTTTTGCAGCCGCCGCGATCTCCGTCCTAAGCGCCGGCACCGCCGGGATGACGACCCAGCGGAGAATATTGCGCGCCGCCAAGGCATTTACGGTTTCGCCGAAAATCGGCAAATGCCGGGAGGTCTCCGAGTGCCGGCTGCCGGGCAGGATGGCAAGCAATGCTTCGTCCGCGGGAATATCATGGGCGCGCCGAAATTGGGCGCCATCCGCATCGCCTATAAATCCCTCGGCCAAGGGATGTCCGACGAAGGTTGTCTTGAGGCCGGTTCCCGCGAAGTATTTTTCCTCGAACGGAAACAGCAACAACAGGTGAGCAAGAAACTTGGCGATCTTGCGGGCCCGCCCGGGACGCCAAGCCCAAACTTGCGGCGCGACATAATGCACCACCGGTATGCCGCTTCCCTTCAGGCGCTTGCCAACGCGGAAACAAAAATCGGGTGAATCGATAGTGACGACGACGCGCGCCGACAGGCGTCTCGCCGCCCGTTCGGTTTGGCGAATGCGCCGCAGCAGCTTCGGTACATGCGGCAGAACCTCAAAGATACCCATGATCGACAACTCGCGCATCGGAAACAGGCTCTCCAGCCCTGCGCCCTGCATGTGCTCGCCGCCAATGCCGGCGAACCTGGCCTGGCCGTTCGTCAGCGCTCTGAGCGCCATCATCAGGCGCGCGCCGATCACATCGCCCGACGCCTCACCGGCAACCAGGAAAAAAAGCGGCGCGTCCTCCGCGGCGTCCGTCACGCCTTGATTCCAGCCACGTACAAGCCGAGCCGGTTCGCCTCGGCCACGACTTCGGCGCGGTCCAGGATGAGGGATTGCCCCGCCTCCACAGCAATGCCGTTCAACCCGGCCTCGGCCGCGTGCCGCACCGTATCGGCGCCGATGGTCGGCAGGTCGGCGCGGCGTTCCTGCTGGGTTTTTTTCAGTTTGACGAGAACGCCGCCCTGCCCTTCCCGCTTGAGATCCTGACAGCGCCCAAGAAGCGCGTCGGTTCCCTCAATCGCTTCAACGCCGAGTACTACGCCTTGCTGCACGACGACCGCTTGCCCTACATCCAGCGCACCCAAGGCGCGCGCCACGCGGACGCCCAATTCGATATCTTTTTGGTCGATCTCGCCGGGGACCCGGTCGCTCAAAATTCCCTCCGGTGCGACAACGTCACCCAGTAAATCATCGGCGCCGACGACACGGAAGTTTTCGCTCTCCAGTTCCTCGACCAGAACTGAAAGGATCGCGTCGTCACCTTGCCCGGCGGCCTTGCGAATTTTACCGAGCAGCTTGATGGCCCGCATGTCCGGCTTGAGTTTGGAAAATGAAGGCCGGCGCACCGGGCCGGCAAGTACCACATCCGTGCAGTTTTCCGCCTTTAGACGATTGATCGTCGCACCCACTTTTCCGAGTGGCATCCACACATGCGGGACACCCTCGCAAGTCTTCGGGTCCGACTCGTTTTCGAAGGCGATGACGAACACCTCGCGCCCGGCGGCCAAGCATGATTGTACGATGCGGCCCGGAAGCGGTCCGCCGCCGGCCAGGATCCCAAGCTTAGTCGCCACCGTCTCCCTTCGGCTGGCAGATCGGACGAGTGCTTTCGACTTGAATAAAATCGACGATATCCATAACCGGCTCGATGGCGTTGAAGAGATCCGAGACATCGGCCAGGCGTTCGGTCATGGTGCCTTCCTGCGCAAACAGCAGGCGGAAGGCACGGCGCATGTCGTGAATGATATCCCTGCCGAAGCCGCGCCGTTTCAATCCGACCAAATTCAACCCCGCCAGGCGCGCACGGTCTCCCATGACCGATCCGTATGGAATGACGTCATGTTCGACGCCGCTCATCCCGCCGACGATAGCGTGGCGGCCGATGCGTACATATTGATGGATCGCCGACAGGCCGCCCAAGATTGCCCACTCGCCGACTGAAACATGGCCGCCAAGTGCGGCGTTGTTCGCCATGATGACGTGATCGCCGATTTGACAGTCATGGGCGACGTGGGAGGCCACCATGAAGAGGCAGTTGTCGCCGACGCGGGTTATCATGCCGCCGCCTTCGGTGCCCGGGTTCATGGTGACATGTTCGCGAATGACGTTGTTGACGCCGATTTCCAACACCGAAGGCTCGCCGGCATATTTCAAATCCTGAGGCGGCATCCCTATCGAGGCAAAAGGATAAATTACCGATCCTTCGCCGATCTTTGTGTGGCCGTCGACGACCGCATGAGACATCAGACGGACACCGGCGCCCAGTTCGACGTTTTCGCCGACGACGCTGTAAGGACCTATCGAGACATCGCTGGCGAGAGACGCCTTGGGGTCGACGATAGCGGTTGGGTGAATATCCGTCATGTATCTTCCAAAATCATCGCCGAGTAAGTGGCTTCGGCTGCTATCTCACCATCGACCTTGGCGGCCGCTTCGAATTTCCAAACATTCCGGCGCCGATGTTTTTTAGTTACATGCACGAAAAGCTGATCGCCGGGAAACACGGGGCGGCGGAAACGGCAATTATCCACGGACATGAAATACACAAGCTTGCCCGCCATCTCGGGACCCAGGGTTTTGACCACCAATACAGCCGCCGTCTGCGCCATCGCTTCAACGATTAGGACGCCGGGCATTACCGGGCGGCGCGGAAAATGTCCCTGAAAATAATGCTCATTGATCGATACATTCTTCAGGCCGAGTGCACTTTCATCGCGCACGACGTTGAGGACACGGTCAATCATCAAGAACGGATATCTGTGCGGAATCGCCTCGATAATCTGTTCAATATCGAGGGTCTCAACAACCTCTTTCTCGCTCGCTTCACTCATGAAATTACTTGTCCTTGTCTGATAGCCTGGACAATCGAATGGTTTGCCGATGCCAATCCCTGATCGGCATGGCCGGCGTTCCGCCCATTGTCGCCCCGGGTGGGACGTCCCTTATAATGCCGCTTTGTCCCGCGATTTTTGCCCCCGATCCGATCGCAATATGGCCCACCGTGCCGGTCTGTCCGCCAAAGAACACAAAATCCCCGATCTTCGTGCTGCCCGATAGGCCGACCATGCCGGCGACAACACACCCTCTGCCCAATTCCACGTTGTGCCCGATTTGAACGAGATTGTCGATCCAACATCCTTGACCGATGATCGTGTCGGGACCGCTGCCGCGATCGACAGTGGAATTGGCGCCGATTTCAACATCAGCGCCGATAATCACACGCCCTAATTGCGGCACTTTGGTATGCCCGCCGGGATCGGGCGAAAAGCCAAATCCGTCCTGACCGATGCGGACACCCGGATATATTCTCGTGCGTTCGCCGATCAGACAATGGCTGAGCGAGGCGCAAGCGCCAATGATTACATCGTCGCCGATCTCGACCGCCGTCCCGATCACGGCATTGGCTTCGATCAAACAATTTCTACCCACACTCGCGCGAGCGCCTATCACCACGCCGTGCTCGACGCGGCATGACGGATCGATCCGCGCACTGTTTTCGATGAAAGCCGTTTCAGCAACATATGGTTCAAGCGCCGGAGCCGGATAAAATGCCTGTGCCGCCAAGGCATATGCCTTGTAGGGCGCTGCCGACAGCAATAGCGCCATACCCTTGGGCGCCCGGTCCGCCAGTTTGGGGGCGACGATACAGGCCGCCGCCTTACTGCTTTCAAAGGAAGAGATGTACTTTCGGTTGTCGAGGAAGCTTAGCTGCTCGGCACCCGCCCGGTCCAAGGGCGCGACATCGACGAGCCGGAGATCAGGATCGCAATCCTCGCCCATCTCGGCCTCAGTCAGGGTTGCCAACTCCGCCAATGTGAATGGCCCGGCACATAAATGAAATCGGGGATCCGCCATTAGCCCGAATCAGTTCAGCTCAAATTCCAGCGTCATGTCCGGCATTCGTTCGTCTAGGCGCTGAAGTACCTCACGCGAAATTCTTAAACTCTTGTCGACAAACAAGGTCTGCGCCTCGGGGACAACCAAGGTAATGCCCCGCTCGGCGGCAATTTCGGCGATGATATTCGACAGTTCGAACTGCAATTGGCGCACGCCGCCCGCATAGGCTTGATCTAACTCGCGGCGGCGGTCCACCACGATTCGCTGGACTGCAGCGACATCTCCTTCGAATTCCTTGCGGCGCTTGGCATAGGCCTCCGGCGAGAGCACCGAACGCTGCCGGGCGAGTTCCTGCTCAAGTTCGCGCAAGCGTGCTTCCTCGGACGAAATCTCCGCTTGGTATTCGGTGCGTTTCCCTTCGATCTGCGCTTTTATCGATTTTGACGCAGCGGCATCGCGCATGATGGACTGTATCTCCACGATCGCGATCACGGCAGGCTCGATATTCTGTGCACTGGCGACCGGCGAGACAACATGGAGGGAAATCAGTGCCAACAGGACCACCGGCACCAAGAGAAAATATCGAACCCTGCTCAAAATCTCGCTCCGAAACTAAATCTGAGATTCTCGGTTTGGTCGAAACCTTGTTTTAACACCGCGCGCGCGTAATCAACGCGTATGGGGCCAAATGGAGACAAATAACCGACACCAACTCCGATCGACGCGCGGGGATCGCTGACGTCCAATACTTCGGCGCCGGCATCGTCCACTTGCGTCAGTGAACCGATATCAGTAAACAGCGCCCCATCGACGTCCAAATCCTTGGTCAAATTGAGCGGCACCGTGAGTTCCGCAGTGGCCGTATAAAATATATTGCCGCCGAGAGAATCGTCTGTGTTGGCGTCACGCGGGCCAACGCCGCCGGGCTCGAAGCCACGCAGGCTCGAACCTCCGAGAAAGAAACGATCATTAATACGCACGTCTTCGCCCAATCCGATGATGTGGCCTTGGCGTAGGCGCGTATTGGCGACCCAGTCCGACCATAGCGGCCAATGGTAGGACGTGGTTAGTGTATGTTTCAAATAGTGCACATCTCCACCCAATCCGGCCACTTCCTGGCCGAACTGAACAAGATATCCTTCCGTGGGCTTAAGCCGGCTATCGCGCTTGTCATAGGTGAGCGTATGGCCGATAGACGAGGCGATTGATGTGCCCTCTTGCTCCTTAATCAGTCTCGAGGCGCCATCATCCACGTCGCTGATCTTGTCCTGACGCAGGGTATACCGCAATCCGTGGCGAAGGTCTTCGGCGACCGTGTAGTTGGCTCGCAAACTGGTTCCCAATGTGTCCTGGTCGAACGAGCTTTCATCTTGAAAATCTGCGCTCGTACGAAACAGGTCAAATCCGGCGGCGATATCGCGGTCGAGGAAATATGGCTCGGTAAAGCTCAGATCGATTTCCTGCCGGCGGGTTGAGAATTGTAGCCCCAGACGCAGGTCTTGGCCGCGTCCCAAAAGATTGCGTTCGCGGATACTGATATCGCCCAGCACCCCTTCAGAGGTGGAGACGCCGGCGCCAAAACTGAGCTCGCCGGTAGATTTTTCCGTTACGGCGACGGTGAGTATGGATTGGTCGGGTTGGTCGCCTTGATCGGTTTCGACCTGGACGGTTTCAAACAATCCCAAATTTCTAATTTGTTGGCGCGATCGGCGGATTTTAGCGGCGTTGAACGCATCTCCTTCGACAAGGCGGAATTCGCGTCGCACCACTTTGTCCAATGTCCGCACATTGCCGATAATATTTATGCGTTGCACGTAGACGCGCGGCCCTTCATCTATTTCATAGACCACGTCGATAAGGCGATCTTCGCGGTTGCGCTTGATTCTGGGGCGAACATCCAAAAACGCGTATCCGAGGTTTCCAACCGCATCCGTCAGCGCCTGAATCGTATCTTCCACCTCATCGGCGTCATACCATTCGTCCGATTGGGTCGTGATGAACTGTTGGAGGGAATCCGCCTGCAGGTCGCGCAAGTTTGCATTGACGCTCAACGCACCGAATTTGTAGCGCGCACCTTCCTCAATTGTGAAGGTGACATAAAAGTCCTTTCTATCCCGGGTGAGTTCAGCCACCGCCGAAATCACGCGAAAATCAGCATATCCTTTGCTCAAATAATATTTTCGCAGAAGTTCGCGATCAAAGGTCAGCCGGTCCGGATCGTAGGTATCGTCGGAAGTTAGGATTCGCCACCAAGCCGTCTCTCGGGTCTGAATCTGATCGCGCAAATCGCCGTCACTGTATCGTTTATTGCCCACAAAACTAATCCGTCGAATACCGGTGAGCGGTCCCTCATCGATCTCAAAAACCAGATCAACACGGTTTTGCGCCAGCTGAATGACTTTGGGTTCGATTTGCGCCGCAAATCGCCCGCTTCGCCGGTAGATTTCAATCAGCCGCTGAACATCGCTTTGAACCCGCGTTCGCGTGTAGACGACACGGGCGCGAAGTTGCGTCTCGGCCTCCAATGCCTCGTCGTCTATCCGCTGGTTTCCTTCAAACGCCACGCGATTGATGATTGGGTTCTCGACAACGCGGACGATCAGTGCGCTGGCCTCCCGTCGGATCGTCACATCTGCGAAAAGACCGGTCGCGAACAGGCTCTTGAGAGAATCGTTTATTTCACGCGCATCGAACGGATCCCCGACCGAAATTGAAAGATAGGAGCGCACCGTATCGGCCTCGATACGTTCATTCCCCTCGACCAATACTTCTTGAATGGTGGTTTGAGCCGTGACCGGGGCGGCCAATAAACTCAGCGTCAAAACCAACGACAGTGCAAACAGTCCGGCCAGGAAATTAACGGTGCGTGGCACGCTACGCGTGGCGGCCGAGCGCTCAATCCGGCGCGGCGGAATCACGAAGCGAGCCCGAGAATGTCCTTACTCGTCACCCAAACCATGAGGGCGATTATCAGGACAAGGCCAACGGTTTGGCCGATCTGCTGAATCTGGGGATTGAGCGGGCGCCCCATCAACGCTTCGAAAAAATTGAACAGAAGATGCCCGCCGTCCAATACCGGAATGGGCACGAGATTTATCAACCCGAGACTGACGGATATCACAGCGAGAAAAAACGCCAGGCCGGCAATTCCGCCCGCGGCGACCTGACTGGACATGACGGCAATGCGAATCGGCCCGCCGAGATCTTCCGTCGATCGCGATCCGACTATCATCTGCCCGACGGCCTTGCCGGAAGCGCTAATAATGAACGCCGTCTGCTTTACGGCCTGCCATATCGCGGTTCCCGGGTCATGCTGGGTGAACGCCACCTGCGGCACGCTGATGCCAAGTTGCGGCCTTGTCGTTTCGTTTCCGAACGTGTCCTTGGCGGCGACCATGCGGGGCTCCGCCCGTATCAATATTTCTTTGCCATCGCGCAGCACGACGATATCCAACGGCTCACCCAAGTTCAGGAGAACTGTGGATTGAATATCCTCGAAACGGGAAACATCCTGACCATTTATTTGTAAGAATTCGTCACCGGATTTCAATCCGGCTTCCTCTGCCGCACTGCCCTCAACCACGGCGCCGACAATCGCCGGCGTAAACCGTTGCCCGACAGTGGCGAAAAGTATGGCGAAGATCACGATCGCCAGGACGAAGTTCGCGAGCGGTCCCGCCACCGCGACGGCCGAGCGTTGCGCCACGCTCTTGTTATGGAAACACCGGGCCTGTTCTTCGGGCGTCATCTCGCCGACTTCTTCGGATGGCGCCGTACTGGCGGCGTTCGAATCGCCTACAAATTTCACGTATCCGCCAAGCGGCAGCAAACTGAATTTCCACCTTGTACCGTGACGGTCAGTGGTGCCGAACAATTCCGGACCGAAGCCGATGGAGAAGACTTCGACGCTGACCCGGTTCGCCCGGGCGACCAAATAATGGCCAAGCTCGTGAAAGAAAACCACGGGCGTAATGACCGCCAGAAACGGCCATATATAGTTCAGCGTATCGACAATACTGTCCATTTCGACCTATCGGTCTCAGCACGCCAGCGGCGTCCAAATTTATTACGCATTCCCGTCTAGCCGCAAAGGCGTCCAAATTCCCGCGCCGATTTCCGTTTGGAATTCGCCGTTTCGAATTTCGGCTGTCTCGAGGCGCGACTCCACATCACTCTTGCATGATACTTGAGTCTAGGTTCCGAACCGGCGCATTTCAAGACCGCTGCGTAGCGGCTAAGAGATTGATTTAAGGAACAGATACACCGAGCACGCGAAACACATCTTCTCGCGCCATACGGGCGCAGTCCCACAGTTTGGCGCGCCCTCGCGTGGTGCGCCCGACCAGGCGTGATTCGTCGCTGGGCGAGATCACGGTGATCCGGATATCAACGCCCGCTATGTCGGGATTCTGAAGGAAATCCATCGTTTTATTGAACAGTTTGTCTTCGCTCAGCAGATGCAGTCGTAAGGCGCGGGGATGTTTCACCAACATGAACTGAGCCAGGCAGCGGTGAAGACCCGCCACGCGCGGGCGCCGGAAGCGTAGGTTGCGCGTTGTCACCACGGTAATATCCGTGCATCCCGCTTCCATCGCCCGGATCAACGGGATGGCGTCGCTAATTCCGCCATCGACAAACGATTTGCCGCCGATACCGACCGTGCGGTTATAGAACACCGGCAACGCCGTGGTGGCGCGAAATACCTCATACAGCAGGTTTCCACTGGAATCGCTCGCCGCAACATCCTTGCTGGATATTTCGAAGGGCCGCGCCGTCATGAATTCGGTCAGGACAACATGCAGCACCGTCTCAGAATCGATGACCGCCTTCACATTAAGCGGAAATTCGGCATGCCTGAGAATGTTATCGATGAGATAATCGATATCGACCAGTTTGTTTAACCGCCAATAGCGAATAAAAGGTGATTCGCTGTTGAGGTGATCCGCATAGCCGGCGGCAACCAGGTCGGTCTGCTCGGACAGCAGATAGGCCGCGTTTATGGCGCCGGAAGAGGACGCGAAGATATGCGCGAAGCTCTGGGCCAAGCCCGCTTCGGCGAGCGCGGCGACCGCGCCGGCGGAATAAATACCGCGCATGCCGCCACCCTGAACCACGAGACCCCGGACTTCAGCGGGCAATTCTCAGCCTCCCGCCCACAACAGTCGTGCCGAACCGCCAGCGAGCAGAACGGCCAGAGCGAGTATAGGCGTGACGAAAATCAAACTGTCCAGCCGGTCCAACGCGCCGCCATGACCGGGAAGCCACGCGCCGCTATCTTTGACGCCAAAATGCCGTTTCACGCTTGATTCGGCCAAATCGCCGAATTGCGCGACAACGGAAAGTAGCACGCTGGCTGCGGCAATGATCGCCAGGTCGGGCATGGCTTCGAGCACATCCACAGCCGATAAGAGTAGCGTCAATCCTATTCCGCCGAAAATGCCGGCGGCGAGCCCACCGATGGCTCCGGCCCATGTCTTTCCTGGGCTAATGCGCGGCGCGACCCGTGCGCCACCGATAATACTGCCGATCAAATAGGCGCCCGAATCGGTTGCCCAGACAACAGCGAACAGCCAATAGATCGTAGCGAGACCGCTACCGTTTTCGACGCGCAGCCAGTTTGTCGACACCAACGACAGGGTAAAAACCGCGATGCCGGCAGCGACCAAGAACGGATTGTTGTTTTCGAATTTGGCGGCCAGTCCGACCAGAACCGTTCCGATGGCGACGGCGATCAGCGCCCACTCGGCATCCCACAGGGCGAACACCACCGAGCTCGCCAGCGCCACGGCGACGGACACGGCCAGGGTTCCGAGCGATCGATGCCGGCAACTCATCCTAATCCATTCGAAAATGACAATGGCCGTGAGTGCGGTCACCACGGCCAGGAACGCGAAACCACCGGCTTCAACCGCGACCAAGGCGCAAATTGCCAGAATCACGCCAATCACCAGACGCCGGCCCAAAGAGGACCAAACTCGGTTAGTCGCTGCTGCCACCGTAACGGCGTTCGCGGTGCTGGTATTCGTGAACCGCTTGTTCGAGATGTTCGCGCTTGAAGTCCGGCCACAATGTCGAGGTGAAGAGAAATTCGGTGTATGCCGATTGCCACAACAGAAAGTTGCTCAGCCTCTGCTCACCACTGGTGCGAATAAGCAAATCCGGGTCCGGCATATCGGTGCTTTGCAAATAGCTTTCGAACAGCTGTTCGTTCATATCTTCCGGATCAAGCGTGCCATCGCGCACGTTTTGTGCAAATACGCGCGCCGCCTCGAGAATTTCCTGACGTCCCCCGTAATTGAGAGCAACTGTAAAAATCAGCCCTTTATTGTTTTTGGTGTTTTCTTCCGATTCCGAAATGAGCCGGTTGATGTCGCCATCGAGCCGGCTGCGGTCTCCGATGAACCGGATGCGCACGCCTTCGCGCCCGAGGCTCGCCAGCTCGCGGCGGATATAAAGCCTGAGAAGCCCCATGAGATCATCGACTTCGCTCGCCGGGCGTTTCCAGTTTTCGGAGGAAAACGCATAAATCGTCAGATAGGAAATGCCGAGATCCGAACAGGCGCGAACGGTCGAGCGCACCGCTTCGGCGCCCTGCTTGTGCCCGGCGATTCGCGGCAATCCGCGCGCCCGGGCCCAGCGGCCATTGCCGTCCATGATAATCGCGACATGGCGCGGCACACTGACCGGGTCGACAAACTCGGGCGCGAGCGCCATCGCCTTAGACCTGGAGAATTTCGCTTTCCTTGCTTTCATGCGTCTCTACAATTTTCTTGATCGCGTCGTCGGTAATCTGCTGAATTTCATCCGACCAAATATGTGCATCGTCTTCGCTAACGTCACCCGCGCGCTCTAATTTTTTTAGTTTATTCATGCCGTCGTGACGTACGTTGCGCACGGAAATCTTGGCCTGCTCGGCATATTTGCCGGCGATTTTCGCGAGCTCCACGCGGCGCTCTTCGTTCAGCTCGGGAATGGGGATGCGTAAGTTTTGCCCATCAATGATGGGATTGAGACCCAAGCCGGAATTTTGAATCGCCTTTTCCACCGCTTTAACCTGAGATTTATCCCATACTTGGATGCTGATCATCCGCGGCTCCGGCACGTTGATGGTGGCGACCTGGTTCATCGGCATCTCGGATTCATATGCCTCGACCATTATCGGTTCGACCAAGCTCGCCGACGCGCGGCCGGTTCTGAGACCAGAATATTCTTTCCGCAACACCTCAAGTGCCCCGGTCATGCGACGCTGCAAATCATCAATATCCGGTTCTTCTGCCATTGGATTACTCCCGTTCGCCAATGATCGTAAAGGCGCCATCTCCCTGCAGGACGGCGCTCAATCCGCCCGACCGGCGAATCGAAAACACGATAATCGGAATTCGATTTTCTCTCGCCAATGATATCGCAGATGCATCCATCACCTTTAGATCGCGCGACAGAACATCCAAATAACTCAGCTTATCGTACCGCTCGGCGCTGCTGTCGATTTCCGGGTCGGCTGAGTAGACGCCATCGACCTTGGTTCCCTTAAATAGCGCATCGCATCCCATTTCAGCCGCCCGCAACGCCGCCGCGGTGTCGGTGGTAAAAAATGGATTTCCGGTCCCCGCCGCGAAAATGACAAGCCGCCCTTTGCCCATGTGGTGGATGGCTCTGCGGCGGACATATGGCTCGCATACCGTCGCCATCGGAATCGCCGACAACACGCGCGTTGCTACATCGGTTTTCTCCAACGCGTGTTGCATGGTCAACGCGTTCATGACCGTTGCCAACATGCCGACATAATCGACGCTGGCGCGTTCCATTCCAGCTGCGGCGCCGGATATACCGCGAAAGATGTTGCCGCCGCCCACGACGACGCAAATTTGCACGCCTTGGCGGTGAACCTCGCCGATATCGGCGGCGATCCGGTTCACCGTTTCGCTATCGATTCCGTAGGGCCCGTCTCCCATCAGCGCTTCTCCCGAAATCTTGAGGAGAATGCGATGAAATTTGGTGCCAGAACCCATATCTACTCCCGAGACTCGCCGCCGGATGTGGCATTTGATTTATCTTGCGCGCCCCGGTGTCGCCGCGTGGGACTTGCAGATGAGGCGTGCCGGCAGATACCGGGCGCGTACCGCCCGGGGCCGTAACCTTACAACAAAGATCCCGCTGCCTCCATATTTCAAGAAGCGGGCTGCAACGAATAACCGCTATTTGAGCTGTGCCGCGACCTCGGCCGCGAAATCGCTCTCTTCCCGCTCGATTCCATCGCCGAGTGCGAAACGGCGAATACCGACGATCTCGACGGCTGAGCCCAAATCTGTTGCGGACTGCTCGATGACTTTTGAGACCTTAGTCTCTCCGTCTATGATAAAAGTCTGATTTAGAAGAACAACTTCCTCATAGAATTTGCGCAATCGGCCTTCAACCATTTTGTCGATAATCTCGGCCGTCTTGCCCGACCCTTCGGCCTGTTCGCGGAGAATCGCTCGCTCACGCTCGACCTCGTTGGCATCCAGATCCTCGACCGAAACCGCTTGCGGACTGGCCGCGGCGACATGCATGGCGAGTTGATGGGCGAGTTGGGTCAACGCCGCTTTATCGCCCTCGGAACGAATGGCGACGAGGGCGCCGATACGGCCCAGCCCCGGCGCCGTTGCTGCATGCACATAGCTGCCGACCACGCCGGCATCGACGGCGATGCCCGTCACGCGCCGGACATTAATGTTCTCGCCTATGGTCGCCACGAGCTGCGTAATTTCAGCTTCGACACTGCGCCCCGTTCCGGGAATTTCCGACGCGCGCAATTTCTCGATATCGCCACCGCAACTCAATGCCAGGGACGCGATTTCACGCACCACGTTCTGAAATTCTTCGTTGCGGGAGACGAAATCGGTCTCGGAATTTACCTCGACGAGCGCCGCGGAATTGTCACCGGCTGAAAGGCCGATCAAGCCCTCCCAAGCCACCCGTCCCGCCTTTTTCGCTGCTGCGGCCAGGCCGTGTGTGCGCAGCCAATCGACGGCTTCTTCGATATCGCCTGAAGTTTCTCCGAGCGCCTTCTTGCAATCCATCATGCCGACGCCGGTTTTCTCGCGTAGCTCTTTGACCAGTGCTGCCGTGATCTCGGCCATGGTTCCCAACTCCTCGGCTCTAGCGCCAGCACCCGCCGGCGCGTCCGCCTGTCTCGTAAATTATTGTTACGCGCTCGTCTCGGGGTTATCGGCCGAAGCGTCTTCGGCCTCAGTCGCGGCGGGCTGCTCTTTCGAATCGGTATCGGCGTCAGCGTCAGCCTCAGCTTTGGGTGCCGATTCCGCTTCTGTTTCTGCTTCCGCTTCGGGTGTCGCTTCCGCTTCGGGTGCCGCTTCCGCTTCGGGTGCCGCTTCCGCTTCGGG
>PTKB01000035.1 GCA_002937555.1 Alphaproteobacteria bacterium MarineAlpha10_Bin2
GTTGCCAAATCGTAGGTTACCGTTTTCCAATTTGCGCATGTTCGCTGCGTTTGTGCGTCGGCCAGCTTCGCGGCCAAGGGCCGCTTCCGAAAGGGAAGCGGATATATTTCGCCGAAGGGTTAATTGCTGCCGTGCCAATAAGAAATGGGTGGGGATGCCCCACCCATTGCTCGAAGGTCTTAAGACCATATCACAAAACGGCCATTAAATACAGCGCCCAAACCGCCTGATTTGCGCCAGCCGGTCAACCGGTAGCCAATACGACTCGGGAATAGGCGGTTTGTTCCGTGTAAGTACTGAATTTGTTCTGATTAATTTCCTTCACCCGGTTTATCGGAAAAGTATTTGTCGAATTTTCCGGTTTCATCCTTGTAATCGTCGCCATCCGCCGGCGGTTCGCCTTTACGCGTGATATTGGGCCAGATTTCCGCAAATTTTGTGTTTATTTCCAACCATTTGGCTTCACCGTCGCCGCCGCCCGTATCGGGTATGATGGCTTCCACGGGGCATTCCGGCTCGCACACGCCGCAATCGATGCATTCGTCAGGATGAATGACCAGCATATTCTCGCCGACATAGAAGCAGTCCACCGGACACACTTCGATGCAGTCCATATATTTGCAACGGATGCAAGATTCGGTCACCAAATAGGTCATTTTTTCCTCTCTGCCTTCGCCAATCCGCCAGCGCGGCGGACAATAGGGGATGAACTCTGGACTTGCTACGCAATTCCTTTATTGCGCCGCTAAGACCCGTTGCCGCGCTTCGGACCGTTCCCGGTCTGTCACGTGCAGCATGCCGCCGATACGCCGGATCAGGTTGCTTTCGTACGGATGCAGTTCGCCGTCGGCATAGACTACTTGCCACAGCATTTCGATCAGCCGCAAACGCTCCGCATGGCCGAAATTCGCATCGAATTTCCGGATGAAGCGATGCAGGTCTGTGGCTTCATGCTGCGCCGCCTCGGCCTGCTGGATGAGGGTTTCGCATTCTTCGTCGGAGAGTTCGAATTCCTGTTTCAGCGCGTGCAAGATGGCGTCGCGCTCGACCTCGTCATAGGATTCGTCAAGGCAGGCCGCTTCGACCAGCAGCGCCGCCGCCGCCAGTTGAATTTCGTCCACGCTATGCGCCTCGACACTGCTCCCGTCCGGGGCTTCGAAAAGCGCCTTAATTCGATTGATCATGGGCGATGCCTAACACAGCAAGAGCGGCCAACTCAACCACAGTTTAAGGCGCGTTTTCGCCGCCCTTGGCGGGGCTCAACTGATGCCGGCCGCAGCGCCGCGCGATGCCGTATCAGGCGCCTCGGGGAGCTGCTTCGCCGCTGTCGATATCCTCATAGCAACGCTGCGCCTCCGCCGCCGGGCCGCGCCGCTCGGGCATGACGAGAATGCGCACCACGCGGATGCGCGAACCTTGGGGAAACGTCAAAATGTCCCCCGCTTTCAAGGCGTAATGCGCCTTTCGAATGCGCCGGCTGTTGATTCGAACCTTGCCCGCGGCGCACATGCGCTGGGCGAGACCCCGGGTTTTGTAAAACCGTGCCTGCCACAGCCATTTGTCGAGCCTTTGGGTTTCGCTCACACGCCGCTCTTGAGCGCTCGTTTCTTGTCTGCACCCTGCGGCGCGCCGGCGAACAGCGCATGCTTGCCGAGTTCGGCGAACGGCGAATTGGGATCGGTGGGGCGCCGGCGCTGTTTTTTCCCGGACTTGCCGTTGGCCGGGCGGGAGGCGCGCCGATAGCGCTCTTGGCCATCTTCGCCGATTCCGGCGATCGTGTAGCCGAGCGCCGCCGCGATGTTTGCAAAATGTTTCTTGCTGCATCCGGCGATGGCGAGAAGCGCAGTATCGGCGGCGAAATGCCCGCCACGGCCGCGCTTGGCCATGCCCGCGGCCAGCCGCTCGGCCATGTCGGCGCGCAGCACTCGGGCGCCCAATACGACAAAACCCATGGCGTTATAGGCGCCGGGCGGCGTTGCGGCGTCCTTGGCGAAGCCGACCGCGGCGGCATTGGCGCTGCGGCGCGGCAGCTTCCGTTCCTGCTTGACCGCCCACAACAGCGCCGCGAACTCGGATCGAGATTTTTTCAGCATGGCGCGGCAATAGACGCTGAGCGCGCCGATGCGCACGTCATGCGCCGCCAATTGGGCGCGCTCGGGCTTGGTGAGCGCGGCGATTTCGGCAGCCAGTTTATCCCTCGGCACGCAGCCGAGCGCCTCGCACAGCTGAAAAGCGATGCCGCGCGCAGCGCCGGTTAGCGGCGCCTCGCGGAGTTTCAGAAGTGGCCCCGCGGCGCGCGCGATGCGGCGCTCGAGCCAGGCCACCAGGCGCCGGCGCACGCGCTCGCGCTGCGGTCCGTTCAGCGCCTCGCCATGTTGGATTTGCAGGCCCGGCTTAAGCCCGTCGCCGCTCGCCGTCAGCATGGCGACCGGTGCACCGTGCCAAAATATCGTGCCGGTCTCTAGTCCCGCGCCGCGATCCATCGCCGACGCCAAAGCGAGGCTGAGGGCATCGTCGGGCTCCTGCTCGAGCGCCACGACCCGGCGGGCGATCTCGCCGCCGAGAACTTTCTGCGCGGCGCTCGAGATCGCCTTGCTTTCGGCGTCCGGATCGTCGGGAAGGAAGCGGAAACCAATCATCCGCCCGACCGCATGGCCCTCAATCAGCACCTCGCCACCGGCGCCGATCGCGGCAATCAGCGAATCGGAATCGCGCATGCGCTGCACCAGCGCCGCGGCGCGGCGGTCGACGAAGCGCTGCGTCAGACGCTCATGCAGGGCGTCCGAGAGATTGTCCTCGACGGTGCGCGCGCGTTCCTGCCAATGGCGCGCATCCGCCAGCCATTGGGCGTGATGCGAGATGTAGGTCCAGGTGCGGATGTGGCTGATGCGGGTGGTGAGCGTATCGATATCGCCGTCGCAGCGGTCGAGGCCGGCGATGCGCTCGGCGATCCACGGCTCCGGCAGCGCGCCCGATTGCGCCAAATGGAGGAAAATCTGCCGCACCAGCCGGATATGGCTATCGGCCAGGGTCTTGCGGAAATCGGGAATTTGACAGGTTGCCCATAACAGCCGCACCCGCTCCGGCGCCTCGGCGAGCGCCCGCACCTCATCGTCGCGCGCTAGCGCCAACAGGGTCGCATGATCGTTGCCGTCGCGCACGCGCCGCAATCCGGCGACCGTCGGCGGCCTGTCCAGGCTGTGCGTGAGGTCCGCCAGGCTGCGGAACGAGAGGTCCGTATTGCGCCAAAATATCTCTTTAATCTTGGGGAAACGGTGCTGTTCCACCGCTTCGACGTCTTCGGCGTCGATGTCCTGCAAATCCGCAGTTGTGCCGAAGCTGCCGTTCCTCAGATAGCGCCCCGCCCGTCCGGCGATTTGCGCTAGTTCCGCTGCTTTCAACTGGCGCATGTTGCGGCCGTCGAATTTGCGCCTGGCCGAAAAGGCGACATGGTCGAGATCCATGTTGAGACCCATGCCGATGGCGTCGGTGGCGACCAGATAGTCGACCTCGCCGGCCTGATACATCGCCACCTGGGCGTTCCGGGTGCGCGGGCTGAGTGCGCCGAGCACCACGGCGCAGCCGCCGCGCTGCACCCGCATGGCCTCGGCCAGGACGTAGACGTCCTGCGCCGAAAAAGCGACCACGGCGCTGCGCGGTGCGAGGCGGCCGAGCTTACGGTGGCCGGAATATTTGAGCTCCGAAAACCGCGGCCGTCCGGTGAACACCGCTTCGGGAACGAGACGGCGAATCAACGGGCGGATGGTGTCGGCGCCGAGAAACATGGTCTCCGCGGTGCCGCGCGCATGCAGCAGGCGGTCGGTGAAAACATGGCCGCGTTCGCGGTCGGCGGCCAATTGGATCTCATCGACGGCGAGAAAATCCACCGCATGGTCGAGCGGCATGGATTCGACGGTGGCGAGGATGTAACGCGGCTTGGCGGGAAGGATTTTCTCCTCGCCGGTAATGAGGGCGACGGCGCGCGGGCCTTTCAGCGCCACCACCTTGTCGTAGATCTCGCGCGCCAACAGACGCAGCGGAAAGCCGATGAGACCTGAGCGGTGGTCCAACATCCGCTCCACCGCAATATGCGTCTTGCCGGTATTGGTGGGGCCGAGGACCGCCGTGATGCGGCGTTCCTGTCCGCGCTTGTCCGCCATGTGAAAAGCATCGGACGGGAGCGCGGCGAATGCAAGTCAATCCGCTGCAATCGCCGGAATTTACATGCCCGAGGGGCTTGAACGGGCTCGCAAGGCGACACATATTGCGGCCAAGTTCAAATTCGTGAGTAGGAGACAGGCGCCATGGGCGAAGCCCCGGTAGAAGAAAAGCCCGAGAGCGGCGCGGCCAAGGCCGAGTCGGCAAAATCGGAGACCGCCAAATCGGAAACACATGAATTCCAGGCCGAGGTCAGCAAGCTGCTCGACCTCATGATCAACTCGCTCTACAAGGACAAAGACATCTTCCTGCGCGAGCTGATCGCCAACGCGTCGGACGCCTGCGACAAACTGCGCTACGCCGCCATCACCGAGCCCGATTTGCTCGGCGAGGATGCCGAACTCAAGGTCAATATCTCAATCGATAAGGACGCCCGCACGCTCACCATTCATGACAACGGCATCGGCATGAATCATGACGATCTGGTGCAAAATCTCGGCACCATCGCGCGCTCGGGCACGGAAGCCTTTCTCAAGAAAATGAAAGCGAGCGAAGGAGATGGCGAGGCCGTGGCCGATCCCAACCTGATCGGACAATTCGGCGTCGGCTTTTATTCCTCGTTCATGGTGGCGAGCAAAGTGGAGGTGTTCACCCGGCGCGCCGGCGACGATGCAGGATGGCATTGGGAATCGAAGGGACGCGGCAAATACTCGATTCTCCGCGATGACGCGGTGGCGCGCGGTGCGCGCATCGTGTTGCACGTGCGCAAAAGCGAGGCGGATTTCCTCGATCCTCTACGCGTCCGTCATATCGTTTCCACCTATTCCGACCATATTTCCCTTCCCATCCTACTGCTCGGCGAAGACGGCGCGGCGGAAACGCTGAACGAAGGTTCTGCCCTCTGGACCCGCCCGGCGAGCGACATCAGCGACGACCAGCACAAGGAATTCTATCGCCACGTCGCGCACTTGCCCGGCGATCCCTGGATGACCGTGCACATGCACGCCGAGGGGCGCTTCGAATATACCGCGCTGGTCTATGTGCCCGACATGCGCCCCTTCGATCTGTTCGATCCGGCGCGCACCCATCGCGTCCGCCTTTATGTGAAGCGCGTCTTCATCACCGATGAATGCGAGGGCCTGGTGCCAGGCTATTTGCGCTTCATGCGCGGCATCGTCGATTGCAACGATCTGCCGCTCAATGTCAGCCGCGAAACGCTACAGCGCAATCCGCTCCTGGCCAAAATCAGCGCCGGCGTGGTCAAGCGCATCCTCTCAGAGCTCGAGAAAAAGGCCAAGAAGGAGCCCGGGAAATTTGCCGAGTTTTGGGAGAATTTCGGCGCCGTCCTGAAAGAGGGCATCTACGAAGCCTCGGACCACCGCGACAAACTCATGAAGCTCGCGCGCTTCCGCTCGCTCACCTCCGGCGAGAATTGGATTTCGCTCGACGATTATACCGCCGCCATGGTCGAGGGCCAGGAGGCTATCTACTACTTAAGCGGCGACGACGCCACCGGGCTCGAAAAGAGTCCGCAATTGGAGGGCTTCAAATCGCGCAGCATCGACGTGCTGTTCATGACCGATCCGGTCGATCAGTTCTGGCTGCCTACGGCGGTTAATTTCGGCGAACTGCCGTTCCGCTCAATCACCCAGGGCTCCGCCGATCTCGATAAGTTCGAAACCGTCGCGAAAAGCGATGCCACGGAAGCTTCCGACGGTGACGAGGCGCAGGCAAGCGAAGGCGATATGGACAAGCTCATCGCCCTGGTCAAGCTCACCCTCGGCGACGAGGTCAAGGACGTGCGCACCTCATCGCGCCTCACCGAGAGTCCGGTTTGTCTGGTCGCCGACGAGGGCGACGTCGATATGCATTTCGAACGCTTGTTGCGCCAGCATCAGCAACCGGTGACCAGCCAAAAGCGCGTGCTCGAAATCAATCCCGGCCATTCGCTCACCAGAGCGCTGGCCGGTCTTGTGGGCCGCGAAGGGGCGTCCGAGGCGCTCGAGGATGCGGCCCATCTGCTCTTGGATCAGGCGCGTATTCTGGAAGGCGAGGCGCTGCCCGACCCGGCCTCGTTTAGCCGCCGCTTGGCGGGCATTCTGACGAAGACGTTAAGCGCTTAAGAGGGTTAGCTTTCGGCGTCGAGCCACAGCAAAGCGGCGCCGATAATCGGACCGAATTTGCCCGATTGGACGAGGATAGCGCAGCCGTCCGAGACTTCGCTGCCGGCCAGTTGATCGGGGCCGAGCGATATCTCCAGCGGCGCGCCGGTCCAGGTGCCGATCGCTTTGTGGGCGCGGACGACATGGTTGTTTTTCATCATCCGCCCGGTGTTCTCTCCGGCCGTGACTTCGGTGACGAAGTGGCGGTCGAAATTGACCAGCCATACCGTCGCCGCGCCGCCGCCGGCCGTTCCGGCGGGCAACGATACTTTGAGCCCGCCATTGGCATCCTGGGTCACCGATATGTCGAGCCGTGCGGCGCTACGCGCGCGCGCGTTTTCAATGGCCGTCATCACCGCCATCTTGTTGGAGCCGACTTCACTGGCGCTGCCGTCGATGACCATTTGCGGCGTGAAGACGTAAGAGAGGCCCAGCCTCTTGGCATAAGCGCGCTGGCGCGCCGTCGATTCGGCGCTGGAAAAGAGGTCTTTCCAGCCCAAATTGTCCCAATAATCGACATGGAATTCGAGGCCGAGTACATCGCTCCGCATTTCCAGCAATTCGCCGAGAAAGGCGTCGGCGGCCGGGCAGGAGGAACAGCCCTGAGACGTATAAAGCTCAACCACGACCAGGGACTCGCCCGGCTCGGCGCGCGCCGACGGTGCTGCCGCAAGCCAAACCAGCAGGGTGGCGACCGTCGTGAGGGAGATAAGTAGCCCGCGCATTTTCATGATATATTTCCGGCGTCGAATATATCACGCGTCAACGAGGCCAGCACACAAAGCCGATCACAATTCGGTGACCCGGATTGCGGTTATCTCCGTCATTGGGCGCGGAATTGCAATGCGATAGACTGGCGGTCATGCGGACCCTTTATCATCTCTGGTTGACTTCGGCCTGCCGCGCTGTCCGCATTGCCCTGGCCGAGAAGGGCCTCGATTTTGAACTGGTGCTGGAGAAAACCTGGGAGCGCCGCGTCGAATTCCTCGCGCTCGACCCGGCCGGCGAGGTCCCGGTTCTGGTCGAGGCGGACGGCGCCGTGATCGCCGGCTCTGGCGCCATTCTGGAATATCTCGAAGATGTCTATAAAACGCCGTCGCTGATCGGCGCGGCGCCCCTCGTGCGCGCCGAGGTGCGACGGCTGGTTTCCTGGTTCGACGATAAATTCGGGCGTGAGGTCAGTGATCTGATCCATGGCGAAAAATTCGTGAAACGCTTTCTCACCAAGGGCGAGCCGAATAGCCAAGCGGTCCGCGCCGGCCTCGCCAATATCCGCACCCATTTGGATTACATTGCCTATCTCACCGAACGCCGCAATTGGCTGGCGGGCGAGGAATTCTCGCTCGCCGACGTCATGGCCGGCGCCCATCTGTCGGCCATCGACTATATGGGCGATGTGCCGTGGAGCAAATTTGACGCGGCCAAGGAATGGTATGCGCGCATCAAGTCGCGCCCGTCGTTCCGGCCGCTCTTGGAAGATCACATCCCGGGCTTCTCGCCGCCCAAACATTATGCGGACCTCGATTTCTAAGCCGCTTGCGTCCGGCGCTCAGCCAGACGGCGCTCAGGCCCGCGGCGAAATCGAAGGCTGGGCGCGGGCGTTGGGTTTCTCGGCCTTCGGCATTGCCGCTGCCGGACCGGGGCCGGAGCGTCAGTCTCTAAAGGAATATCTGGCGCGTGGCTTTCACGGCGACATGGCCTGGATGGCCAATAACGCGGCGCGGCGCGGCGATCCCAGCGAGCTCTGGCCCGAAGCACAGAGCATCATCATGCTGGCCGCCGATTACACTCCCCGGCACCCGCCCGAGGATATTCTTAAATTGCGTGAGCGCGGCGCGATATCCGTCTATGCGCAGGGCGAGGATTATCACAAGGTGCTGAAAAAGCGCCTGAAGCAGCTCGCCGGCGATATCGCGCGCCACCATGGCGTTGAGGTCAAGCTGTTCGTCGATACCGCGCCGGTGATGGAGAAACCGTTGGCGGCGCGCGCCGGCCTCGGCTGGCAGGGCAAGCACAGCAATCTGGTATCGCGCGATTTCGGCTCTTGGCTTTTTTTGGCGGAGATATTCACCACCCTCGATCTGCCGCCCGACGATGCGGCGAAAGATTCTTGCGGAAGCTGCCGGGCGTGTCTCGATATCTGCCCCACCAAAGCCTTTCCCGCGCCCTATCAGCTGGATGCGAGGCGCTGCATCTCCTACCTCACGATCGAACATAAGGGCCATATCGCGGCCGAATTCCGCACCGCCATGGGCAACCGCATCTATGGCTGCGACGATTGCCTGGCCGTGTGCCCATGGAACAAGTTCGCCCGCGCCGGCGCCGCGCACGCCTTTCAGCCGCGCGCCGAGCTCAGCGCGCCAAAGCTCGCCGCGCTCGCCGAATTGGACGATGCCGCCTTCCGCGCGCATTTTTCGGGCTCCGCCATCAAGCGCACCGGGCGCGACCGTTTCCTCCGCAACGTCATGATCGCGATAGGAAATTCCGGCGATCCGGCGCTCGCGGACGTGGCCGAAGCACGGCTTCAGGACGGCTCGCCCCTGGTCCGCGCCATGGCGGTGTGGGCGCTGGCGCAATTGGCGCCGGGGCGCAAGTTCGAGCGGCTGAAGACCGCACATCTGCCGCTCGAAGGTGATGGCGATGTGGCTCAAGAGTGGCGCGCTACTCGGCCTTAATATCCAGCCTTTCCAGATTGCGCCGCGCCGCCTCCGCCGCCGGCGATTTGGGCGCGAGATTGATGGCGTGCAGCCAATCCTCGCGCGCGCCGTCCGGGTCACGGGACAGGCGGCGGATGATGCCGCGCTCCAAATAAGCGGCAACATGGTCGGGCTTGAGGCTTAACGCGCGATTCACATCGTCGGACGCCAATTCGAGGCTGTCGAGATAGCGATAGGCACTCGCGCGGAACAACAGCGCATCGGCATTGTTGGGATCGACATCGAGGGCGCGGTTGAGATCATCGACCGTGTCCCAGTAATTCTCGGCCGCCGCATACACCAGGCTGCGGTCGATCAACAAGTCGAGATTATCGGGCGCGAGATCGAGGCCGGCGCTCAATGCCGCATGCGCGCGCCCGAATTCTTCCGCCATCAGCCAGGCATTGCCGGCTTGGCTCAACAGCGAAACTTGCAAGCCCAGATCCGCGTTCTCCTGCACCAATCGCTCCAGGCGGAGCGCCGCTTCGCTGAATTGGCCGAGGCCATAGAGCGCCACGGCGACGCAATGCCGCGCTGCCACCCCGCCGCTGAGATCGCGCCAGGCAATGGCGCGCTCGAAGCCGGTCTCCGGCTGGCGCATGGCCAGATCGATACATTGGTCATACTCGCGCGACTGAACGGCGCTTTGCGCGCCTACACTTGCCGGCCAGGCGAGAATGGCGAGCGCGATCAGCGCCAGGCTCCATCCGGGTGTCCGGCGTCCGGCTGGTCGGCGGCAGTAGGGAGCGGTTAGGTTTTTCACAATCAGCATGACCCGTGGCAATATACGGCGTGACTTCCTCCGATCACAACGCGCTCGCGCCGGGGCGGCTGTTCTGTTTCGGCCTCGGCTATACCGGCGCGCGCCTGGCGCGTACGCTCCACGCCATGGGCTGGGAGGTGCGCGGCACCTCGCGCGATGCCGGCGCCCTCCGTGACCTTGAAGCGGAAGGTATTTCGGGAAGCTCGCTGGAAGATGCGGAGATCCCGCCCGGCACCAGCCATATTCTGAGCACGATCCCGCCCGAGGAAGCCGGCGACCCGGTGCTGCGGCATCATGCCGACGCAATCGCCGCCGCTGACGGGCTTGTCTGGCTGGGCTATCTCTCGACGACCGGCGTCTATGGCGATAGGGGCGGTGAATGGGTCGACGAGAGCGACGCGCCGGCACCCGGCAATGCGCGCAGCCTACGCCGTCTGGCGGCGGAAGAGGCGTGGCGCGATCTCGGGCGCGACGCGGGCGTTCCGGTGCATATTTTCCGCCTTGCCGGCATCTATGGCCCGGGCCGGAACGTGCTTGAATCGGTGCGCGCCGGAACGGCCAAGCGCATCGCCAAGCCGGGTCATGTGTTCTCGCGCATTCATGTCGACGATATCGTGCAAACCCTGTTGGCCGCCATGGCCCGGCCCGGTGCAAACGCCACATATAATGTCTGCGATGATGAACCGGCCGAGCCGGCGGCCGTGGTCGCCCATGCCTGCAGCCTGCTGGGTGTCGAGCCGCCACCGGTCGAAAAATTTGATGCCGGCGCGATGTCGGCGATGGCGCAAAGCTTCTGGGCTGAAAACCGGCGGGTTTGGAACAGCCGCATCAAGCGGGAACTCGGCGTAAGCTTGCGCTATCCGGATTACCGTGCCGGCCTCGCGGCCCTGCTCGCGGAAAGCCCCGGAAAATTCAAATAAGCGCGCCTTCCAGGGTGGCGAGACCCGGGACCAGTTCCAACAGCCAATAAGCGAGGGAGGTGAGATAGCCGGTCACCAGCGCGATGCCCATCGCCACCATGATGGCGCCGGCGGCGATCTGGAACGGTCTCGAGATGCGCCGCATGGATTTCATCGAGTTCAGGAAAAACCCGGTGAAGGCGGCGGCGGCGAGGAACGGCAGGCCAAGACCGAGCGAGTAAAACGCCAGCAACGTCACTCCGGAGCCGATCTCGTTTGTATTGGCGCTCATGGTGAGTATGGCGCCCAGCACCGGGCCGATGCAGGGTGTCCAGCCGAAGGCGAAGGCGGTGCCGAGCAACAGCGCGCTCGCCGGATGACCACCGGCGGCGCGGCTGACGAAGCGCATCTCGCGCTCCAGAAAGGGAATCTTCAGCAGGCCCATGAGATAGAGGCCGAAAATTATGATCACGGCGCCGGCGATATTCTCGAACAACCGCTTGTTGCTGAGCAGAAACTCGCCAACGGCGCTGGCGCTGGCGCCAAGCGCAATGAACACCAGCGAAAAGCCGAGGATGAAGAACAGGCTGAAATAGATCGCCCGCAAGCGGTGGCGGGCGGTCGGATTCTCGGTCAAATCCTCGAGCGAGCCGCCCGCGATATAGGACACGTAGCCCGGCACCAACGGCAAAACGCAGGGCGAGAGAAACGAGATCACGCCCGCGACGAAGGCGACCAAAATGCCGAAAAGCGAGAATTCCATGATTGCCGGATTATATGCCTGGAACGGTGGCCCTGCCATTTCGACAGGTGGCAGGCGATCCTATTCGATCAGCCGGCGCATGAGCGCGATGGCGTCGGGCGCGGTCCAGTTGCGGTCGCCCAGAATTCGCGCGATTTCCAGACCCTCGCGGTTTATGATGATGGTGTAAGGAATGCCGTTCACCAGCATCGCCTGCGCCGCATTCATGCCTTCATCGACATAGACGGGCAGATGTTCGATGCCGTGATCGGCATAATACCGCCGCACCAAATCGGCGCCGTCGCGGTCCACCGATAGCGGCACGAACGTGAAGTTCTTGCCGCCGAGCTGATTTTGCAAAGCGTCGACCGTCGGCAACTCGTCGCGGCACGGAATACACCAAGTCGCCCAAAAATGCAGCGCCACGGTCTTGCCGCGAAAATTCTCGAGCGAGAGGTAATTTCCCTCGATGTCGATAAATTTGAACGCTGACACGGCGCGCGCTTTGTCATGGATCACCATGTTCAAAACGCGCGAGCCGTCTGCCCGTGTGTCGAGGTCTATCAGGCTCTGGGCTGCCGTCCCGGCCAAGGGCAGGGCGCACAACAGGGTGAGGGCCAGCACCATGCCCGGCCAGCGCAGCATGACGAGAGAGAGCAATTTCGATTTTTTCATGGCTCTGTTACATAGTGCATCGCCTGCCGCCTGCCTAGGCTGAGGCGCGTGCGTTCACCGTGAATTGAAAGGACTTTATCAGCCGTCAGCGCGCGCCGCCATCGCATCGAGGGCCGCCGTCAGGCGCACCAGATCGGCTTCGTCACTTAATCGATGACCGCCGCCCTTGACCAGGGTCACGTTCACATCCTCGCTGCTTACCGCCTCGGCGATCTTCAAAGCGGTTTGCCACGGCACGTCCCGGTCGGCCATGCCGTGGATCAGATGGACCGGGCAATCGAGCGCAAGCGCCGCGCGCAGCACCAGATGCGTGCGTCCGTCTTCGATCAGGGCAAGGCTGACCGGATAGGGCGTATCCTCGTAATCGGAGGGCAGATGCAGGATACCTTCCGCCCGCATGCGCGCTTTTGCCGCATCGTCGAACTGATCCCACATCAGGTCTTCGGTGAAATCCGGCGCCGCGGCGACGCCAATCAGGCCGGCGATTCGTTCGGGCCGGGCACACGCGGCGAGCAACATCTGCCAACCGCCCATGCTCGAGCCGACCAATATTTGCGGCCCCACCGCGATCTCATCCAGAACCGCGAGCGTGTCGGCACGCCAGCGCGTGATGGTGCCGTCGATGAAGGATCCTGAGGATTCGCCGTGGCCGAAATAGTCGAAGCGGACGAAGGCGCGCCCCGCCTCCCGGCAATGCGCTTCGAGCGCGATTGCCTTGGTGCCGCTCATATCCGACATCAGGCCGCCCAAAAACATCACGCCGGGAGCCTTGCCCTCAAGCACATGGTAGGCGATTGTCTGCCCGTCTGGCGCGTTCAAAATGCGCGCGGTTTGATCGGTTATGGAATTATCTCCGGGCTGGTCGTTATTACTTTTCACTAAGACGCGGGACATGAGTGTCAAACGCTTCTGAACCTAACACTGACGCTAAAGCGCGGGAAGCGCGGCAACCTAATGCGCGGGAAGCGCGGCAACCTAAAGCGCAGGAAGGGAAGAGCCCGGTCGTGCTCCAGGTCGTGCCCGAGCTCGACGTGCCGGGCGGCACCGAGCGCTCTACGGTGGAGATCGCCCACGCTCTGACCACCGCGGGCTGGCGCGCGCTTGTCGCGTCGGCCGGCGGCGCGATGCTGCATCAGCTGGATATCGCCGGCGCCAAGCATTTCCAATTGCCGCTGAAAGGCAAGAACCCGGTCCAAATCCGCGGCAATGCCGGACGCCTCGCTGAGCTGATCCGGGCCGAGAAGGTCGACATCATCCATGCTCGCTCGCGCGCCCCGGCGTGGAGTGCGCTCCGCGCCGCACAAAAAACCGGCTGCCATTTCGTCACCACGTTTCACGGCACCTACGGCACCGCCGGCGCGCTCAAGCGGCGCTACAATTCGGTCATGGTGAAGGGCGAGCGGGTGATCGCCAATTCCGAGTTCACCGCCAACCACATCATCCACACCTATCCGATGGACCAAGAGCGCCTGCGCATCATCCGCCGCGGCGTCGATGTCGCCGTTTTCAGCGCCGCCGCCGTTCCGCAGGCGCGCCTGATCCAACTCGCTGGGCAATGGCGTCTGCCCGACGGCAAGTCGGTCGTCATGTTGCCGGGCCGGCTCACCTCCTGGAAAGGCCATAGTGTGCTTTTGGACGCGCTAACCCATCTCACGCGCGACGATTACGTCGTCATCTTCGTCGGCGATGAACAGGGCCGCGAGGATTACCGCCAACAGCTCGAACGCCAGGTCGAAAAAAACGGCCTCGGCCATATCGTGCGCTTTGCCGGGCCATGCCGCGACATGCCGGCGGCCTATTTGTCGGCGGATGTGGTGGTCAACGCCTCGACCAAGCCGGAAGCCTTCGGCCGGGTGATCGTCGAGGCCCAGGCGATGGGCCGCCCGGTCGTCGCCTTCGACCATGGCGGCGCCAAAGAGACCATCCTCGAAGGCGAGACCGGTCTTCTGGTGGAGCCGGGCGACGCCCGGGCGCTCGCCCGCGCCCTCAACGCGGCGCTCGATCTCGATGCCGAGCGCCGCAAGGCGATGGCCGAGGTGGCGATCCACAATGTGCGTGAGAACTTCACCCTCG
>PTKB01000036.1 GCA_002937555.1 Alphaproteobacteria bacterium MarineAlpha10_Bin2
CCTGGCGAAGCTTCGTCACGATCTCTTCCGGCTTGTGTCTCTTGATTCCCATTCCTTGGTCCTCCTCTACTAACTATAGGGCTGGACCAACTCATTGGGAAAAGGATCAATGGCAGATGATATAATCGAACTTATCCAACGGCGGCATGTCGGCGAACGGTCGGGCGATGAATTCGATATTTTTTAAGCCCAAATCCGATACCGGTTTTTTCGCCATCTCGATTTGGCGCTCGGAAGAATCGATGCCAATGTAATTGCCGTCAGGATATTGAAACGCCAGCGGGATCAGATTGCTGCCGCTGGCACAGCCCAATTCCAGAACGCGAGCGGAGCGAAAATCCGGCGCGGCAACGCCGAACAAAGTGCCGACCGTGTAGATATTGGCCGGTCGCGTCGACGCATAGGGGAAGCTTTGATAGGGGACCGCGTCGTAGCTGATTTCGCTATTCGAGTTCACGGGGCCTCACTTTACTGATTCGCCTTCATCGCTTAGAGGGCACCGGCCGGCGAACCGTATTCGGGCCAAATCCGGATGTGAAACGGCGCGTACGCAAGCAAATTCCATGCCCGATCACACGCCGTGATACTCACGATACCAGGCAATAAAACGGGGTATTCCCTCGTCAATGCTGGTTTTTGGCTCGAACCCATGGTCGCGCCTAATCGCCTCGATATCGGCATAGGTTTCCTTCACATCACCTGGCTGCATGGGTGCTAGTTCTTTTTCGGCGCGCCGCCCAATTGCTTTTTCCAGTAGCTCGACATAACGCAAAAGCGGCTCCGAGCGGTTGTTGCCCATGTTGTAAAGGCGGTGCGGCGCCGATCCGCCCGCGCTGGAGGGCGGTGCATCAAGAACTGCAAGAACACCGCGCACCACATCGTCAACATAGGTGAAGTCACGCCGCATATCGCCATTATTAAAAATCTTAATGGGCTCACCGGAAAAAATCGCGCGCGCGAAAATATAGGCCGCCATGTCCGGCCGGCCCCAAGGCCCATAGACGGTGAAAAATCGCAAGCCCGTCATCGGAATGCCGTAGAGATGCGCATAGACATGCCCCATCAATTCGTCGGCCTTCTTGCTCGCGGCGTAAAGCGACACCGGGCTGTTCACCGAGTCAGATTCTGTGAACGGCAGCACGCTGCTGCCACCGTAAACGGAACTCGAACTGGCATACACCGCATGCGCCAAATTTGGCAGCCTCCGGCACATCTCAAGAATGTTAAGTTGGCCGACGATATTGGTATTCACATAGGCCGAAGGATTAATAAGCGAATAGCGCACGCCCGCCTGAGCGGCCAAATGAAGCACCGCGCGCACGTCGCGGGCCTTGCCCACGGCACGATTTAGCGCATCGCCATCACATATATCCGCGAGTACGAATTTGAACTCGCCATGCTGCTGCAGCCGCGCGAGCCGCGCCTTCTTGAGCGCCACATCGTAATAATCGTTCAGATTGTCTATTCCGATCACACTGTCGCCGCGTGCGAGAAGAGCTTCGCACATGTGATATCCAATAAATCCGGCGGCGCCAGTAACGAAAACGGTCATCTTTTCTCTGTTGAAACACGAGCTGAAGCGAACGACTTAGCGCGGCGCGCGTATGGTCCCGACATCACGCAGCGCATTAAGGGAAATCAACATACTTGCCGGGCAAAATCCAGCCCGACGGACCACCGATTCCGTAGATTTATTGACAGCGGGTCGAATTCAGGCGAATAGCTCGTTGGCGCCGGTTCTTCCTTCCGGGTAAATCCGTGCGCGGCGTTTCGGATAAATATATTGTGAGCCGAAATTGAGCACTATCGCCGTCATCGGCCTTGGATATGTCGGCCTGCCGCTAGCGATGGCTTTGGCGGAACAGCATGACGTAATCGGATTCGATATTGATGCGGTGCGCATCGGCGAATTGAACGACGGGCATGACCGTACCAAAGAAATTTCGCCTGATGTTCTCAAACAAGGACGCGCCAAATGGCGCTCCAATCCCGCCGAAATCAGGGGTGCGGATTTTTTCATCGTCACCGTGCCAACGCCGGTAGACCAATATAAGAAACCCGATCTGACGGCCATTGTTGCTGCCTCCGAGAGCGTTGGCCGGGAACTTCAGCCCGGCGCCATCGTGATTTACGAAAGCACGGTTTGGCCGGGTCTCACCGAGGAAATTTGCGCGCCTGCGTTGGAGCGCGCTTCGGGACTGAAACGCGGCACGGACTTCCATCTTGGCTATTCTCCGGAGCGCATCAATCCCGGCGACAGACAACACACGCTCACCACCATCACGAAGATTGTCGCCGGAGAATCGCCGGAGATCACGCGGCGCATCGCCGCCCTATACGGCTCGATCAATGGCGGCAACATACATGTCGCGCCCAATATTCGCACCGCCGAAGCGGCCAAAGTGATTGAAAACGCCCAGCGCGATATCAATATCGCTTTCGTCAACGAAATCGCGCAAATTTGCCACAAGCTCGACATATCGAGCGCCGACGTGCTCGAGGCAGCCGGTACGAAGTGGAATTTTCTCAAATTTACGCCGGGCCTGGTTGGCGGTCATTGTATCGGCGTCGATCCCTATTATCTCGCGCATCGCGCAAAGCAGGCCGGCCACCAGCCGGAAGTAATCCTTGCCGGGCGGCAGATCAATGACAGCATGGCCGAATTCGTGAGCGGCGAAATCGCGGCGCGGTTGCCCGCTTCGGGCGCTAGAATTCTGGTGCTCGGCCTGACCTTCAAGAAAAATGTGCCGGATCTACGCAATTCCTTAGTCGCCGAAGTCGTCCATGAGTTGCACGCGAAAGGCCATGCCATCGAAGTGCACGACCCGCATGCCGACGCTGGCGAGGCCAAAGCGCTTTACGGCATTGAACTGCTGGCGGATATCCCCGACGTGGCGCGTTACGATTGCGTCATCGGCGCTGTGGCGCATGACGGATACGGCGCGTTGGATGGATCGCGCATCGCAGGATTATTGCGTGAGGGGGGATTACTGGCCGATATCGCCGGTATGTGGCGAAGCTTGGCGCTTCCCGCCGGTCTTCACCGTTGGCAGCTTTGAGGTATAGTTTATCCTCTGGCGGGCAGGAGGATGCTCATGACACATGCCGACAAAGACAATTCCGCGCCCGGATTCGCCAAGCATCCGGGCTACCGCCTGGAACTGATTCCGTGCGCAAAACGGGTGCGGGTGAAATTTGGCGGCGAAACGATCGTCGACAGCACCGACGCGGCACTGATGCTCGAGGGCAACTATGTCCCGGTCTATTATTTTCCATGGCAAGACTTCAAAGCGGAGTTCGCCGAAAAAACGGCGCATCGCAGCCATTGCCCGTTCAAGGGTGATGCCTCTTATTGGACGTTGAAAGCGGGCGGCAAGAGTGCCGAAAACGCCGTTTGGGGTTATGAGTCGCCATATGATGAAGCACATCAACTGGCTGGTCGCGTCGCCTTGTATTGGCAGCTGATGGATGGCTGGTTTGAGGAAGACGAAGAAATCTTTGGTCATGCCCGCGACCCGCATGTGCGGCTCGATATTGTGAAAAGCACGCGCCCGGTGCGGGTTGAAATTGGCGGCATGGTGATAGCCGAAAGCACCCGCGCACGCTTTCTTTTCGAGACCGGACTGGCGCCACGCCATTACATTCCCCGCGAGGATGTGCGTATGGATCTGCTCACGGAATCGGAGAGGCGCACGCGATGCCCCTACAAGGGCGAGGCGCAATATTTTTCGCTTTCGAACGGCGGCGAAACCATCGACGATATTGCCTGGAGCTACGCCACACCTCTACCCGAAGCCGCGCCGATTGCGGATCATGTTTGTTTTTACAAACGCCATGCGGACGGCATCTATGTGGACGGCGTGCGCCAGGAAGGTCCGCCGCCAGGCTGAAGATGCTGGGAATCCGCTCCTGTGCCCGGCCCTGAAATCAAACAGGGTGAATAATTCGGCTTGGCGTGATCCACCAATCGCGATGTTGCGCGCGCAAGGCATGGGCTGCTGCAACTGCCGCATCGCAATCGTCAAACAGCGCAAAACATGTGGCGCCGCTACCGGACATTCTGGCAAGGCGGCTGCCGGGCAGACTAGCCAACGCGTGCAACACGTCATCGATCACCGGCGCCAGCATCTTTGCCGGGGCTTCAAGGTCGTTTCGCCGCGCCGCCAATATTTCCGCCAAGGCGGCCGCATCCGCCGGTGCTTCGTCAAAGCGGGCGGGCGCCGTGAACGCGCCGTTTCGAGCGTTAAAGACATTCGGCGTGGCCAGGGACAGCCCGGGATTAGCCAGCACCAGGGCGCAATCCGGCAACGCCGGCGCAGCCTCCAGCCTTTCGCCAATACCACCGGCGAAACATGTTTTGCCGTGCAGGCACATCGGAACATCTGCACCCAGCGAAAGCGCCAGCGCTTGTAGGTCATCCAAATCGATATTTAGCTGCCACAGGGAAGTAAGAACGCGAAGCGCGGCTGCCGCATCTGAAGACCCGCCGCCGACACCCGCCGCAACGGGGAGCTGCTTGTCCAGTGTAATGCGTGCCGCGGGCTGAATACCCGCCAATTCAGCTAGCCGGCGGGCCGTGATTTCAACCAAGTTTTGCCCGCCCGCGGCATTTAATTCACCTGCAAACGGGCCGCTCAATTCCAGTGACAGGTCCTTCGCCGGAACCGCCGAGACACGGTCAAATGGCGCCGCAAATACGATCAGGCTATCAAGTTCATGATAGCCGTCGGCGCGCCGGCCGGTAACATGGAGGTAAAAATTGAGTTTGGCGGGCGCCTCGGACGAGACCGGCCGTCCGCCGGCGCTCGTCACTGTGCGTCTTCTTCGGAGTCCGACAAGCCCTCTTTCAGCTTTTGCCGGATGAGGATGGACGCATCCTCTTCGGCGCCCAGTACCAAGGAGCGTTCCCACTGAAACTTGGCTTCATTTTGCCGGCCCACTTTCCAATAAATATCGCCCAAATGGTCGGTAATGATGGGATCGTCTGCGCGTAACTCGACGGCGCGCTCAAGATGCTTTACCGCGTTTTCGAAATCTCCGAGCCGGTAGAACGCCCAGCCCAGGCTATCGACGATATATCCGTCCGTTGGGCGCAGGGCCACGGCGCGCTCGATCAAACTCATCGCACGCTCCAAATTCGTACCCTGCTCGACCCAAGAGTATCCCAAATAGTTTAACACCAGGGGCTGATCGGGCTGCAATTCCAGAGCGTGCAGAAAATCCGCTTCGGCGCGCGGCCATTGTTTGGTGCGCTCCAACATAACGCCTCGCGAATAAAAAAGCGTCCAATGCCGCGCATCGAACCCGCTGGTACGTCCGATCGCGACATCATAGAATCTAACCGATTCATCAAAGCGTTCGTTTCGCCGCAGCACGTCGGCCAAGGCGATCGCCGCGTCAGAGCGCTGCGGATTTTCGTCGACCATCTCGCTAAGAATTTTCACCGCTTCATCAACGCGCTCGACGCTCGCCAGATCCGAAGCCGCGCGCAGCCGCGCCGACCAGGAATAGGGGCTATCCCTGGAAATACCGCCATAGGCTTTAATCGCATCCTCAAAGCGTTCCAGCACATCCAAGACTTCGCCGACCAGAAGTTGAACGACGGGAAAATCCTGCCGGAGATGGAGAGCAAGATAGGCGTAGATCAAACCGGTATCGCCGGCGCTTTCGTTGGGCAGCGCGCTCGCGGCACCGAACAAGGCTTCAGCCATGCCCTCTTTAGCCGTCGAGACAATCAACTCAGGGCGCAGATCTGAATTGATCGTGGCGAGAATTGGTTCGAGCCAAGGCGAATCCGGGTTGCTCTCGCGGTAACTTTCGAAAATTGCTGTGGCCTCGTCTAAGCGCCCATTCCGCCGCAATGAGGTCGTATAGGCGACAACCACGCGCAATGTACCGCCGGGAACTGCGGTCAGGGCAACGCGAAAATTATCGTTCGCGATGTCTTGCTGGTTAAAGATATTTGCCATCAGCGCGCCGTGGTAAGCGTGGTACATTTCGAAAGCTTGTTTGGCGGCCAAGGGCTCGATAGCCGCGAGTGCGCCATCGTAATTTCCCCGGCCCATCTCTACCCAGCCCTCCATAATCGGCGCCATCAATTCGTAAATGCCTTTGCGCTCTATATTCTTCACCCGCTCCAAAGCCTCGTCGAGGCGACCGTCTGCGATGGCAGAGACAATCAAGATCAGATGGCCAATCTTTGATTTCGGATCGAGCTCCACCAAATGCGCAGCGAGCGGAATCGCGTCATCGATGCGCCCGCCTTGCACCGTAAGCACAAGCGCGCGCTGTACCAAAGCGCGGTTCTCATAGTCCTCGGCCAGCACTTGGCGATAAAAATTTGCCGCCGAAGTTACATCGCGCTCCCGGTAGGCGAACCGGCCGGCAAGATAGTTGCCGGGCAGGCCGCTATAACCGGGATGTTCGGCGCCCGGTTTGGGTGGCGCCGGATCGAGCGGCGTCTCCGCGCCAACCTGGCCAGCCCCGGCAAACATTAGCACGACGCAGAGAACCGCCGCTCGAGCAAACGGCCGAGAGCAATTTCTACACAGGTAATGCCGGTATGAATGCAAGGCCGTCATGAACGCGCTGCGCCGCGATGTTTTATTTCGGATCTGATCACCATCCTCACTCTAACGTATCTCCCGCGCTGCCGCCAACGCCCCTCTTGACCATCTTCCGATCACAAATTCGCGCGCATAACACGGTTTACATGTTCGGATAGTTGGGCCCGCCCCCGCCTTCCGGTACCGTCCAATTAATGTTCTGCTTGGGATCTTTGATGTCGCAGGTTTTGCAATGCACGCAATTTTGAGCATTGATCTGCAAACGGGGTGCGCCCGCTTCACCGTCGACGATCTCGTAAACCCCGGCCGGGCAATAACGTTGCTCCGGCGCATCATAGAGAGCCAAGTTATGATCGATCGGTATTGCTTCATCTTTTAGCCTGAGATGGCCGGGCTGATCTTCTTCGTGGTTGGTGTTGGAGATGAACACCGAGGAGAGTATATCGAACGAAATTTCGCCATCCGGTTTGGGATAATCGATTTTTCGGCTTCGGGCAGCGGGTTTCAGGCTCTTGTGATCTTCATGATGGCCGAGAGTCCAGGGCAATATGCCACGGGTCCACAATTCGAAACCGCTGATCAACGTGCCTGCGAGCAGGCCCCAACGGAACGCCGGTCGGCAATTTCGCACCTCTCTCAGTTCCTTGATGATCCGGGATCTCCGAATCGCATCGGCATAGCCGGTTAAGACTTCCTGACCGCCCGAATCCCCGCGCAAACTGTCGAACGTCGCTTCAGCCGCCAACATGCCCGATTTCATGGCATTGTGGCTGCCTTTGATCTTCGGCACGTTCAGGAAGCCGGCGCTGCAACCGATCAGGGCGCCGCCGGGAAATATCAATTTGGGAACTGATTGCAATCCGCCTTCATTGATGGCGCGCGCGCCGTAGGCTATGCGCTTGCCGCCACGGAGATGCCGCGCAAGGGCGGGATGGGTTTTGATCCGTTGAAACTCATCGAAAGGAGAGAGATAGGGGTTTCTATAGTCGAGCGCGATGACCAGGCCAACGGCCACCAAATCCTCTTCCAAATGATAGAGGAATGTGCCGCCATAAGTCTTTGAATCAAGCGGCCAGCCGAAACTGTGCTGTACCAAACCGGCACGGTGTTTGGCGGCGTCGATCTGCCACAATTCCTTGATTCCGATGCCATAGGTTTGTGGCGCGACGCCGTCGCGCAAGCCAAACCGCGCCATCAATTCCTGACTGAGCGATCCGCGTGCGCCTTCGGCAAATAGGGTGTATTTAGCGTGCAACTCAATTCCCGGCTCGAAGGTCGATTTCTCGCTGCCGTCCTCAGCGATACCCATGTCGCCGGTCGCCACTCCCTTCACCCGGCCGTCCTCGTGATAAAGCACCTCTTTGGCCGCGAAACCGGGATAGATTTCAACACCGAGTTCTTCCGCCTGGGCCGCAAGCCAGCGGCATAGATTGCCCAAACTGATGACATAATTACCTTTGTTGTGCATTTGCGGCGGTAACAGGAAATTTGGTAATTTGATCGTGCTGGAGCGGCCCAAGAAAAGAAAAACATCTTTCTTTACCGGAGTATTGAGCGGCGCGCCTTTTTCCTTCCAATCGGGAATCAGCTCGTTGAGCGCCTGCGGCTCGAACACGGCGCCGGAAAGAATATGCGCGCCAACTTCCGAGCCTTTTTCAATCACAGTGACGTTGACATCATGATCCCTTTCCAAACCCAGTTGCTTGAGCCTGATCGCAGCAGCCAGGCCAGCCGGTCCGGCGCCAACGATGACGACGTCATATTCCATAGATTCTCGGGTCATGGTTCGATTCCGCAGCTATCTCCGACCTCCTGTTATGCGGCGATCCTTCCCCGCGGTCAATTGCTGCCCGCGCGCATTGCGATCTGCTAAACTTGGACCTGTGAATCAGCCGGAAAACATGCGCGCCCTCCTGCAATGGTATGTCGACGCCGGAGTAGATGAGGCGCAGGACGCCGCGCCGCGCAACCGCTTCGGGTTGCCTCGCCAAGCCGAATCTATCGCAGCTCCGGCGGCATCGCCGCCACCGGCCCAGCCCCCCTCTCCTTCGGCACCTGAAAACGTGAAATCTCTCGACGCCGCGGAGATCGCCGCTGCTTGTCCATCTTTGGCCGACTTACGCACCGCCATCGCCGCTTTCGACGGCTGCGCTCTCAAGCGTACCGCAACCAATACCGTCGTCGGTGACGGCAATGAAACCGCCACACTTATGGTGATCGGTGAAGCGCCAGGCGCGGAAGAGGACCGCCAAGGCTTGCCGTTTGTCGGCCCCGCCGGGCAATTGCTGGACCGTATGCTGACAGCCATCGGGCTCGACCGGAGAGCGGTCTATATCAGCAATATCCTGCCGTGGCGCCCGCCGGGCAACCGCTCCCCGACGGCCGAAGAAATCGCTTTGTGCCAACCTTTCGTCGAACGCCAGATTGTGCTGGTGCAGCCCCGGGTGCTTGTGCTGGTCGGTGGAATTTCGGCCAAAGCCTTGCTTGAAAAGCGGGAAGGGATAACCCGCCTGCGCGGTACCTGGCGCGAATTCTCGCCAGCGGGTATGACCCATACAATCCCGACAATGGCCACTTTCCATCCCGCCTACATACTTCGCCAACCTTCGGCCAAGCGTGAGGTATGGCGCGATTTGCTTGCCATTCAGAAAATATTGAGCGAACTCGGCGTATAGGAGCTTGATGCCAAAGAGCGGTGATATTTGCCGCTATTCGGCGATTGCTTTATAAAACCGGACGCAAATTGGCGATGGCCGACTGTCATAAGGCCGCGATCAGGGGCGCAAAGGAGGCCGAAACGGGTGCCGGGAAAAACCGGCGCGGGGGATTCTCTTATCAAGACGTTCGGCATCATGTTGAGCGCTTGTCTGGCAATTTCGGCGTTGCTCACAACGTCGGCCTTCGCGCAGCAAACTGATCAAGAGCCGGGCGAGGCGGAAGAGTTCCGCGTCGCCATCTTATCGCAAGAGGCGCCGCACGACGCCGGCGTGATTGTCCTTCCTCCAGTGCTCACCGAAAGCGACAGAAAGCGCTATCAGCGGATATTCGCGCTGCAAGAGAAAGGCGATTTAGCGGCCGCGGCCAAGATTATCTCCAAGCTCGAAGACAATATCTTGATGGGCCACGTACTGGCGCAAAAATACCTGCATCCAACCGCCCATCGTTCAAAGTTCAATGAACTGAAACTCTGGCTCGGCGACTTTGCCGACCACCCCGATGCGCGCCGGCTTTACCGCCTGGCGATGAAGCGCAGACCTTCCGGCGCCAATCCGCCCAATCCGCCCCTCGCGTCAGCCGGGACCGGGATATATTCAGGCGAAAGCGAATATGTGCCGCCTCACATTCCGGGGCGCGGAATTAACCGCGACCAGCGCAATCGGCTATCGGGTCTACAGCGCGACATGCGCCATCGCATTCGCCGCGGATGGCCAACGGGGGCGCGCCAAATTCTCACGTCAAAGGCTTACCTGGGGCTCGCGAGCGAGACGCAGTATGATGCCTATCAGGCACGTATTGCGTGGAGCTACTATCTCCACAACAAGGACGAACTGGCCTTCGAATTGGCATCTGCCAGCGCTGAACGGTCGCGGCAGTTCGTGCCCGACGCCGATTGGACTGCCGGCCTCTCCGCATGGCGGCTCGGTAGGCTTGAGGCGGCGGTGGGCCATTTTGCCAAGCTCGCCCAGTCGCCCGGCGCTTCGCCATGGCTGGTAGCATCAGGTGCCTACTGGGCGGCGCGTGGCGAACTCAGGCTGCGCCGTCCGCAGCATGTCTCGTATTGGCTGAAGCTTGCCGCCCGCGACCCGCGCACATTTTACGGCCTTCTGGCGACACGTGCCCTCGGCCTCAAGCCGGAATTGGATTGGCGTTCATCCATATTAACGGAGGCCCATCTGGCGGTGTTGGACAAGAGCCCGGCGGTGCGACGCGCACGGGCGCTCGCGGAAGTGGGCCAGGGCGCGCGGGCGGAACGTGAAATCCGCGCTCTTTGGCCACTCGCCTCCTCGGCTTTGGCACGTGCCATTTTGCCGCTTGCCGAGCGGCTCGGATTGGCCGCGGTTCAAATTGCCCTGGGAACGGAATTGCGCAAGCTCGACGGGGAAGCACATGACGCGGCCGCCTTTCCGCTCCCCGGGTGGCAGCCGGAGGGTGGCTACGCGGTTGACCGCGCGCTCATTTTTGCGCTCATTCGCCAGGAATCGAAATTTAAGGCGACGGCAAAAAGCCGGCGCGGCGCACGTGGATTGATGCAGCTCATGCCGGCGACCGCACGCTTCGCCGCGCGGCAGGAACGCATCAAGGGCGTGAATAGCCACACTCTCCTTAATCCTGAGCTCAACATCGCCCTCGGCCAATCCTATGTGCGGCATTTGCTCGCTCAAGACATCGTAAACGGCAATATCTTTTATCTTCTCTGCGCCTACAATGCGGGACCCGGAAACTTAAAAAAATGGTTGCCGAAAACCAACTTTAACGAGGACCCGCTGCTTTTCATCGAAAGCATCCGCTCACGCGAGACCCGTCAGTTCATCGAGCGGGTCATCGCCAATTATTGGATTTACCGCATGCGCTTGGGGCAGCCGACGCCTTCACTCGACGCCACTGCCTCAGGCCTGTGGCCGAAATACTCAGCGCAAGAAAGGAGCTTTGCGGGAAATGAGTAAGATATCCGGAGATCGTGCCTTTCTGCCGGTTAATATCGCGCTTCTCACGGTTTCGGATTCGCGTACGGCGGCTGACGACAAATCCGGCGACGTGCTGGAAGCGCGGATTACCGAAGCGGGCCACAAACTGTCGGCGCGGCTCATTGTGAAGGACGAGCAGGCGCTTATTTCGGAGCAATTGCGGCGCTGGATCGCCGACCCCGAGATCGACGCTGTGATTGCCACCGGCGGCACCGGTCTCACCGGCCGCGACGTAACCCCCGAAGCCTTCGCCGAAGTGTATGAAAAAGAGATCAGCGGCTTCGGCGAGCTGTTCCGCCAACTCAGTTATGAGACGATCGGCACGTCGACCATGCAATCGCGCGCCACCGGCGGTCTCGCGGGCGGCACCTATCTGTTCGCTCTGCCCGGATCGCCCGGCGCATGCCGCGACGGCTGGGACAAGATACTGAAAGCCCAACTCGACAGCCGGCAAAAGCCCTGCAACCTGGTCGAGCTCATGCCGCGTCTAAAGGAACATCTCGTCTGATCGACGATCGATAGGCGCCAAGGAGGAACAGATGGAAAAAGAAGTTATTCATATTCCGAAACTGTCTGAGATTCTCGAGCAGATCGGCGTACCGCTTTCGCCTGTCGTCAAAGCGGGTGATTTTCTCTTTGTTTCCGGCCTGCCGCCGCTCGACCTCGAAAGCGGCAAGATGCTGCACGGCGACATCGAGGTGCAGACCGAGCAGGTGATGAAGAACGTCGCCTATGCGCTCGATTGCGCCGGCTCTTCTTTGGAGAAAGTCGTCAAGACCAACGTCTTCGTCACCAACGCCGCCTACTTCAACGTGATCAACGGGATCTACCGGCGCTATTTTCCGCACGATCCGCCGGCGCGCACGTTCGTCGCCATGTCCTCCTGGCCGATGGAATTCGATATCGAAATCGAGTGCGTCGCCTTGGCGTGATCGGTGTCGAGTGAACCCAGGCTTTGGCAAATCGCTTGGCCTCTACCCATTCGCCGGCATTCAGTTATGCCTCCATCGTATCGCGATAAATCCAATAAAAATTGTGGCTGACGCCGCCCGCGGCGAACTCCGGTTCCGCTTTGTCAAATGCGGCGCGGCGCCCGACCATGTCGTAGAAGGCCAGGCACTAGCCTTCAAATCGATGCGCGCCGCTCCGCTCCATTACTCGGAGAGCCGCCTTTAAACTTTTGAGCGCGCTTTCCACAATGACCACAATATCGGTGACCATCCGGATTTTCACCCTGGCGCGCGGTACATTTCATATCGCGGCCTGTTGGCGGCACCGCATGCGCCAACGCGCGTGGTCGGCCCCGATATCGACATCGCCGAGCCGATCCAGTATGGCAACGGAATGGCTCCTGGGCAGGTTCGCTACGGTGTCGGCAAGAGCGCTGGAGCTCGACCAGGCAACGTCAGCGAAGGGATCGGCGCGGCGTGCTCGGGGAGAAAGACCGACCAACCAATAGCCGCCATCCTCGGCCGGTCCAAAAACCGCGTCGGCACGGCCGAGGGCGGCGAATGCCTTGGCGATATGGGATGGCGTGAGTTCGGGAATATCGCTTCCGACGAGCACGGCGGGACCGGGCGCCATCGTCTCGAAAGCGCGCCGCATGCGGACTCCCAAATTTCCTCGGCCTTGTTTTATCACCGGGCAAGGCAGCGGCCAGAAGCGCTCGCGGCCATCAAAGGAATCAGGCGTCACCACGAGATGGCAGCGCCAGCGCGGGTCCCGCCCAAGGCGAAGAATCAGCCGGCGCGTGGTGCGCCGGTAAAAGCGCCACGCCTCCGAGCCGCCGATATCGCGCGCCAGCCGGCGTTTCACCTGGCCCAGCCGGGGCGCTTTGACAAATATCAGAAGCGTGCGCGGCATGGCAGAGATCAACCGTATAGCCGGACCAGAAAACGCGATTTAACGCCGAGAAAGAAGAGCGCCAGGCACGCCAGATTGCGCGCCGAGCGGCGCATGTATCCGGAGCGGCGATAGCGCTCGGCTGAGGTAAGCGCTGGCGCATCAAAATGAACAAATCGCCGGCGGCCGATCCGGCGCGCAATATCAACATCTTCCATAAGTGGAAGCGGACGAAAGCCGCCAAGCGATTCGTAAAAACCGCACCCGATTAAAAGCCCTTGATCGCCATAAGGCAGGCCGAAAATCCGCGCACGCCAGGATGCCATGGCTTCCAGCCGACGCGCGGCGGGTGCACCATCGTCGAATGAGAGCCGAAACACGCCGGCCCGCCGGGCGTTCTCCGAATCCGCCATAAACACCGACGCTTCCGACCGCCAACCCTCGCCCAGTACCGTGTCAGCATGCAGGAACAGCAGCCAATCGCCCCCTGCCGCCCGTCCCCCTGCAGCCAGCTGCGCTCCTCGGCCGCACGCGGCGGACATGAACCTGGAGCCTTTCGCCTCCGCGATGGCCAGGCTGGCGTCCGCTGACCCGCCATCAACCACAAGAATTTCGTAATCGACACCGACAAGTTCGATTTCAAGGCTTACCAATGTCGCGGCCAATGTCGGCGCCGAGTTAAGGCAGGGGATCACGACACTGAGCAAACGCTTTCTCCATTCCGAAATACCGCACGCACCATGCCCGTAAGCGGGGGCTGCGTCAAAATGT
>PTKB01000037.1 GCA_002937555.1 Alphaproteobacteria bacterium MarineAlpha10_Bin2
GTCTTCACGGCCACTTGCGCAAAAGCTGGATTTGACGCCGAATTCGCACCCGATATCGAGCTGGCGCAATGGCAAAAATTTGTCCTTCTGGTTGGCATGAGCGGCGCCACCGCCATGACCCGTCAGCCCATCGGTCCGATTCTCAACGACGCAACCGAGCGCGAATTATTCTTTAACCTGATGGCGGAAACGGCGGCGGTCGGAAGCGCCCGCGGCATCGCGCTCGATACGGATTACGCCCAGGACCGCCTCGCCTTCGCCGAAACATCGCTGCCGCCCGGCATGAAGGCTTCGATGCTCGACGATTTGGAGCGCGGCAAGCCCCTGGAGTTGGATTGGCTCTCCGGCGAAGTCTCGCGCCTCGGCCGCGAACACGGCGTCCCCACACCGGCCAACGATGCCGTTTACGCCGCTCTCAAGCCGCATCGAGGTGGCGCAGCTTAGGTTTCTCGGCGGCCATTTATCGAGCAGGCGCTCGCAAAGAGCCGGGAAGGGCATCGCCGTCGAGACGCCTGAGGCCAATCCATTGCGCCACGGCCAGTGCCGCAACGGCAAACGCCACCGCCCCGATCAGCCATTGCCCGGCGGCGGAGAACCAGTGCGGCGCCAGCACCAGGAGCAGAATACTGGCAATCACCCAGACGTCGTCCATGATGATGGTCAGAATCGCTTCGCTCCGTTTCAACGGCCGGCGCAGGATTTGGCGCAACAGGCCGGCGGCAAACAGCAGCAAACCGGCGCCAAGCACCGGCATTAACCATAGCGGCACCGCTTCCCCTAAGAAGCGCGATATCACGCCGGGCGCCACCAACAAGGCGATTCCGGAAGTGGCTGAAAATAGGAAATCCTCGGTCAAAGCCAGACGAAGAAAATTTCTTTTTTCTCTACAGGTGCAGCCATCGTTTCCTCCTCAAGTGAACATCAATGAACGTAAGGAGAAAATGGTGCCGCCGATGATTCCCCGCAATTACCTGGGAGGTAATGTCCGAGCGGCGAACAAATCGCTACTATGAACGCGATCCGGCTGAAGAGGAGGCAGGGATGAACAGTTCGGCGGCGGCGGCACGCACGCCCTTCGGCGGGGCGCTCAAACTGGCGCGCGGCCTACACGGCATGAGCCAGTTGACGCTAGCGCTGGAAGCCGGTGTTTCGGCGCGCCATGTGAGCTTCATCGAATCGGGTCGCTCGCAGCCGAGCCGGCCGATGGTGCTGCGCCTAGCGGAAGCGCTCGAATTGCCGCTCCGCGAGAGCAATATGTTGCTCAACGCCGCCGATTACACGGCGCATTACCGCGAGCGCGGGTTGGAAGACGCCGACCTGGCGCCGGCGCGGCGCATTCTTGAAATGATGTTGCAGCGGCACGATCCTTTTCCGGCGCTGGTTTTCAATCGCCATTGGGACATGATGATGGCCAATATGGGCGCGACCAATCTCACGCGGCTGTTGGATCTTCCGCCGATCGACGGCCCGGCCAACTTGCTGCGTCTCGTGCTCCATCCCGACCTGTTGAAACCTTATGTCGAGGATTGGGAAGCGGTGGCGCGCGATGTGGTGCTGAGAGCACGCCGGGAAGCAGAGCCGGGAGACGAAATCGCAGCACGTCTGTTTGACGAAGTGCTGGCCTACCCGGGTGTGCCCGAGGATTGGCGTGAACCGATACTGGGGCCGGCGAGCGCGCCGTTTCTCAATATCACCTTCAACGCCGGCGGGCGGCGCCTCTCTTGGATCACCACCGTCACCACTTTCGGTACGCCGCAGGACATCACCCTGCAGGAACTCCGCATCGAAAGTTTTTATCCAGCGGACGAAGAGACAGAAAAAGCAGCCCATCAAATGGCGCAAGACGTTTGAGAAGATGAAAAGGCGTTAGCTGGTCTCCTCGTCTTCTTCCGGTGACAGCTGCTCCAGCGCCAGGCGTTCGGCCAATACCTTTTGCAGCTCGGCGGTTTCCTGCTGGCGGCGCCACATGTCGGCATATTTGCCGTCGGCCGCCAGCAATTCCGCATGGCCGCCGCGCTCGACAATACGCCCGCCGTCGAGCACCAATATCTGATCGGCATCGACGATGGTCGAGAGGCGGTGGGCGATCACCAGGGTCGAGCGGTCGCGGCTGACCTCCTTGAGATTGTCCTGGATATCCTGTTCGGTCTTGGAATCGAGCGCCGAGGTCGCCTCGTCGAACAACATGATACGCGGATTTTTGAGGATTGTGCGGGCGATGGCGACGCGCTGCTTCTCGCCGCCGGAGAGCTTGAGCCCACGCTCGCCCACTTGCGTCTCATAGCCGTCCGGCTGGGCCTGGATGAAATCGTGAATATGGGCGAGGCGCGCAGCTTCCTCGATTTCGCCGCGGCTCGCTTCCGGGCGGCCATAGGCGATGTTGTAATAAATGCTGTCGTTGAACATCACCGTATCCTGCGGAACGATGCCGATCGCGGCGCGCAAGGAAGCCTGCTGCACCTCGCTGATGTCCTGGTTGTCGATGCACACGCTGCCGCTCTCGATATCGTAAAAGCGGAAGAGAATGCGCGAGACGGTGGACTTCCCTGCCCCGCTGGCGCCGACGATGGCCACCGTTTGCCCCGGCGGCACGGTGAACGAGACGTTGTCGAGGATGTTGCGGCGCGCATCGTAACTGAAGCGCACATTCTCGAATCTGATTTCGCCGTCGCCGACCTCGAGCGGCTTTGCCCCCGGCTTGTCCTCGACCTCGGGAAACACTTGGGTCAACTCGAACATCGCCTCCATATCGGTCAGCGACTGCTTGATCTCGCGGTACACGAAGCCGAGGAAATTGAGCGGGATATAGAGCTGGATCAGGTAGGTGTTGACGAGCACGAAATCGCCGATGGTCATGGTACCGGCGGCGACTTCGTAGCCGGCCTTGATGGTAATACCCGTGAGACCGATGGCGATGATCGCACCCTGGCCGATATTCAGGAGCGAGAGGCTGGTTTTGCTCTGCACCGCCGCTTCTTCGTAGCGCTGGCGCGATATATCGAAGCGCTTGGCCTCATGCGCTTCGTTGCCGAAATATTTCACCGTCTCGTAATTGAGCAGGCTGTCGATGGCCTTGGTGTGGGCTTCGGAATCCTGCTGGTTCATGCGGCGCCGAAATTTGAGCCGCCACTCGGTCACCGCGAGGGTAAAGGCGATAAAGGCGCCGATGGTGACGAAGGTGATGGCGGCGTAGGCCACGCCGTAGAACCACCACAAGATGCCGCACACCATGACGACTTCGACCAGGGTGGGGAGGATGTTGAACAGCATGAAGGTGAGCAGAAACTCGATGCCCTTCACGCCGCGTTCGATGGCACGCGACAAGCCGCCGGTGCGCCGTTCGAGATGGAAGCGCAGCGACAATTTGTGCAGATGTTCGAAGACGCGCAGCGACACCATGCGGATGGCGCGTTCGGCGACCTTGGCGAATACCGCATCGCGCAGCTCGCCAAAGGCCACCGTGGTGACGCGCAAGACGCCATAGGCGATCAGAAGGGCAACAGGCACCACGATCACGGTGGCTTGATCGGCGCCCAATATATCGATCGCCTGCTTGTAGAGAATCGGTACATAGACGTTGGCGACCTTGGCCAACACCAGGAGAAGAATGGCCAGCACCACCCGCCCGCGCATCTCGAACGAGCGCTGCCACAAATAAGGCAGCAACGTGCGGATGGTTTGCATGTGCGATCGCGAAGACGGCGGCGGCATCTCTCGGGCTTCGCGGGGTATATTGACCATGGATTTCCAGGCGTTGCTTCGAATCCGGACCGGACGGCCCGACTGTTAGTTGGGGATTAACGCGGTCTAACGCAATCGCCGGCGACGGAATACGCCATTGTCACAGGTTAGGCCGGACGAAAATTATCACCGAGAAATAATGGCAAATCGCGCCAGCGAGAACGAAGGCGTGCCAGATCGCGTTGTGATAGCGCAGCCGCGTCCACAGATGGAAGCCAACGCCGGCGCTGAAAAAGAAACCGCCGATGCCGAACAGCGTCAGCGCCGCCCAATGCAAATTGGCGACCAGCGGCTCGATGGCGGCGAGGCCGGCCCAGCCAGTGGCAAAATAGAGGCCGATGGAGAGCTTCTCCAGGCGGCCCGGGAAAACCAGCTTGAGCGTCACACCGGTCAGCGCCAGCCCCCAGACCGTACCGAACAGGCTCCAGCCCCAAGTGCCCTGAATGCTGTTCAGCGCCACCGGCGTATAGGTACCGGAGATCAACAGATAGATCGCCGAATGATCGAGCAGGCGCAGCACTTGCTTGAGCGCGCCACGACGGACGATGTTGTAAAGCGCCGACGCGGTGAAAACGAGGAACAGTGTGCCGCCATACAGCGAGAAGCTGGTCATCGGCAGCGCGCCGGCATAGCGGCTGGCGACGATGATCAACATCACCAGACCGGCAATGCTGGCGGAAATGCCGATCGCATGGCAGATATTATCGGCCAGCCTTTCTCCAAAAGTGTAGGCATGCGCCTGATTTAGGCTCAAAATAACACTCTCCCCCGCGAAGGCCCCAACATGACATTAAATGGTTACCGAAGCGCGGAAATTCAAATGAGCCGCGGAACTAATTGTTTTCGATCAGCGACATGATCTCGGCGGCAGCCTTGGGAATATTGGTGCCGGGGCCATAGACGGCAGCGACACCCGCGTTGATGAGAAACTCATGGTCTTTGGGCGGAATGACACCGCCGCAGATCACCAGCACATCGCCGGCCCCTTGCGCTTTTAGTTCGTCCAGCAATTCCGGCACCAAAGTCTTGTGTCCGGCCGCCAGGCTGGAAACTCCCACCACATGCACATCGTTTTCAACTGCTTCGCGCGCGGCCTCTTGCGGAGTTTGGAATAGCGCGCCGATATCGACATCGAAGCCGATATCGGCGAACGCGGTGGCGATCACCTTAGCGCCCCGGTCATGTCCATCCTGGCCGATTTTCACAACCAGTAGCCGCGGCCGCCGGCCTTCGCGCCGGGCGAAGGCAGCGACGTCCGAGCGAATGCGGGTAAATTCCTCGTCATTTGCATAGGACGACGCGTAAACCCCCGACACGCTGCGCGCCGTCGCGCGGTGGCGGGTGAAATGCTCTTCGAGTGCGTCCGACACCTCGCCAACGGTTGCGCGGGCGCGCATGGCATCGATGGAAAGCGCCAACAAGTTGGCCTCGCCGCGGGCGCCGGCCTTGAGGGCGTCGAGCGCGGCGCGGCACACTGTCTCGTCTCTGCTGGCGCGAATTTGTTCGAGGCGGGCAATCTGCGCTTCGCGGACCGCGCTGTTGTCAACGTCGAGCAACTCAGGCATGTCGCCATTGTCGGTTTGATATTTGTTGACGCCGACGATGGTTTCCTCGCCCCGGTCGATGCGCGCCTGGCGCCGTGTCGCCGATTCCTCGATGTGCAGCTTCGGCATGCCGGCGCTGACCGCTTTGGTCATGCCGCCCAATTCCTCGACCTGTTCGATCAGTTTCCAAGCCTCGGCGGCGATCGAATGGGTGAGCGATTCGACGTAATAGGAGCCGCCCAAGGGGTCGACGACATGAGGCACGCCGGTTTCCTCGGCCAGAATCAATTGCGTGTTGCGCGCGATCCGGGCCGAAAAATCGGTCGGCAATGCCACCGCTTCATCGAGCGAATTGGTGTGCAGCGACTGTGTGCCGCCAAGCACCGCTGCCATGGCCTCATAGGCGGTGCGCACGACATTGTTGTAGGGATCCTGCTCGGTGAGCGATACGCCCGACGTCTGAACATGCATACGCAGCATGAGCGAGCGCGAATCCTTGGGCTCGAACTGCGCCATGATCCGCGACCACAGGAGGCGGGCCGCACGCAGCTTGGCCACCTCCATGAAAAAATTCATGCCGACACAAAAGAAAAAGGAAAGGCGCGGCGCAAACGCATCCACCTGCAAGCCGCGTGAAGTCGCGGCCCGCACATACTCCAGCCCGTCGGCCAGCGTGAAAGCCAGCTCCTGCACGAGCGTGGCGCCGGCCTCCTGCATGTGATAGCCGGATATCGAGATGGAATTGAAGCGCGGCATCCGCTTGGCCGTATGGACGATTATATCGGCCACGATGCGCATCGAAGGCTCGGGCGGATAGATGTAGGTATTGCGCACCATGAATTCCTTGAGGATGTCGTTTTGGATGGTGCCTGAGAGCTTGCCTTCCGGCACACCCTGTTCCTCCGCGGCGACAATAAAGGCCGCCATCACCGGCAGCACGGCGCCGTTCATGGTCATCGACACGCTGACTTCGCCGAGAGGAATGCCGTCGAAGAGAATTTTCATGTCCTCGACGCTGTCGATGGCGACGCCCGCCTTGCCGACATCGCCGCGCACGCGGGGGTGATCGCTGTCATAACCGCGATGGGTCGCGAGATCGAAGGCGACGGAGAGCCCCTTCTGGCCGCCGGCAAGATTGCGCTTATAGAACGCGTTCGATTCCTCGGCGGTCGCGAAACCGGCATATTGGCGAATCGTCCATGGCCGGTTGGCAAACATGGTAGCGCGCACACCGCGCGTGAACGGCGCGAACCCAGGCAGCTCGGCGTCGCATGCCATGTTCTCCAGATCAGCCGCCGTATAGAGCGCTTTGACCTCTATTCCTTCCGGCGTATTCCAAACAAGGGATTCCGCGTCGCGGTTTCTTAGCTCCTTTGCCGCAAGTGCACGCCAATCGTCGAAGCTTTGTTTGTGAAAATCCGTCATTGCAGGCTCCGCCCACCATTTCGCAAGTGCAAAAAATTATGCTGCAAAGCAGGATAACGGTCAATCAGCCCCATAAACCGGCTTCTGGTGGGTGCACCGTGGTGCCGTCATAACGCAGGCCCGGCTCGCAATCGCGTGCCAACAAGAGCGGTCCGTCGAGATCGACATAGTCCGCGAAGGGTGTGAGCAGCATGGCCGGCGCCATGGCGAGCGACGAACCCACCATGCAGCCCACCATCACTCGGAAGCCGCGCGCCCGCGCCTCTCTTACCAGAGCCAGGGCCTCGCTGAGCCCGCCGCATTTGTCCAGTTTCACATTGATCATGGAGTAGCGCCCTTGCAGGCGGTCGAGGTCGGCGCGCGTGTGACAGGCCTCGTCGGCACAAACCGGAATGGCAAACTCTCGCCCAAGGAGAGCATCATCACTTTCCGCCGGCAAAGGTTGCTCGACCATTTCAACGCCGAGTTCAACGAGAGCCGGCAATAGACTGTCCAGCATTTCCGGCCGCCAGCCTTCGTTCGCATCGACAATTAGGCGCGAATTGGGTGCGCCGTCACGGACCGCTGTCACCCGCTCCAGATCCCCCTCGCCGGTCACCTTGAGTTTGAGCAACGGCAAATGAGCTGCGGCGCGCGCTGCTTCGGCCATGCTCTCCGGCGTATCCAGGCTGAGCGTCATGGCGCTCGTCACCGGAGGCGGCGGCTCGATTCCCGCTACTTCCCAAGCGCGTTTTCCGCTCTGCTTCGCCTCCAGATCCCATAACGCGCAATCTAGCGCATTGCGTGCCGCGCCAGCTGGTAATGCGTCCTGCAAGGCGGCGCGTGACAATCTGCCCTCAATCGCGGCGCGAACCGATTCGATTTCCGCCGTAACGCTTTCGTGGCTCTCGCCATATCGTGGATAGGGCACGCATTCCGCCGTCCCCACTTCGCCGGCTTCTTCGATTTCCGCGACGATGGTGGGCGTTTCTGTGCGTGCGCCCCGGGAAATACGAAAGGTGCCGCGCATCGGCCAAGATAGCGTCCGCGCGCGAAGCTGGCGCATCGCTCAGAGCAAGCGGTCGACGATTGGCGCGACGCCGCCGCGCATCGGGTCCACGCAAGGCAGGTCAAGCGCCTCCGACGTCTCACCAAGCAAGCGCGCTGCTGCATCGGCGCTGAGTTGGCTGCTGTTGATCGCCACACCCGCGCAGACAACCGCCGGGTTGGTGAGGCGCGCAGCCGACAAGTTGGCGGCCAGACATTCGCGCAAATCCGGCAACGGCCAACCCGGCAGTCCGCGCATATGCGTGCGCGTCGGTTCATGGCAAAGCACGATGGCGTCCGGCTGCGCACCATGGATGAGCCCCAGCGTGACGCCAGCGAACGACGGATGAAACAGTGAGCCCTGGCCTTCGATCAAATCCCAATGGTCGGGTGCATTGGCAGGCGAGAGCCATTCGGCGGCGCCGGAGACGAAATCCGATACCACGGCATCGACGGATGCGCCGTCGCCGGCGATAAATATACCGGTCTGCCCGGTGGCTCGGAAATCGGCCTTTACGCCGCGCGCATTAAGTTCTCGCTCGATGGCAAGCGTGGTGTACATCTTGCCGACAGAGGCATCCGTGCCGACCGTCAACAAACGCTTGCCTGGCCTTTTCTCGCCGGAGCCCAAGGGAAAGTCGCGAGCCGGGTGGCGGACGTCGAACAGCGATGCGCCCCTTTCCTTAGCCTTGTCGCTCAGCACCGGGATGTCGCTAAGGCGCATGTGCAGGCCACTGGCCAAATCCATGCCCCGGTCAAGCGCCGCACCGAGCGTCTCGAGCCAATTGTCGGGAATGACACCGCCTCGGTTGGCGACCCCCACCACCAGGGTCCGTGCGCCCGCCTCGGCCGCTTCGGCAACTGAAATATCCGGAATACCGGCACTTGCCTGGCATCCCTCAAGACGCAATTGCCCAAGACACCAATCGCGCCGCCAGTCGACGATGCCGCGCGCGGTTTTGGCCGCCAATTGGTCGTACGCGTCGCCGAGAAACAACAGATAGGGCTGCTCGATTACTTTGCGTTCGTTCATCTTTGCGGTACGTCCCGAAATGCCAAGTCCGCGAGTGTGCCGCGCCGGCAGCTCTCCGGCAAGCCGGATATCCGGCTTGATCGCACTTAGTGGGCAAGCTAGGTTGCCGCCAATGGAAATCCCAAGAATTCACGGAAAATGTCTGTAAAAAACAATTTTATCGACTTGATTGGCAACACGCCGATGCTGCGCCTCAAAGCGGCCTCGGAGCGCACCGGGTGTGAAATTCTCGGCAAGTGCGAATTTCTCAACCCGGGTGGCTCGGTGAAGGACCGCGCCGCGCTCTTCATCGTCCGCGACGCGGAGAAAAAGGGCCAATTGAAGCCCGGCGGGGTAATCGTCGAAGGCACGGCCGGCAATACCGGGATCGGTTTGGCCCTCGTCGGCAATGCCCTCGGCTATCGCTCGGTGATCGTCATTCCCGATACGCAAAGCCAAGAAAAAAAGGACATGCTTAAGCTCTGTGGCGCGGAATTGATTGAAGTTCCGGCGGTTCCCTACAGGGACCCGAACAATTACGTCAAATATTCCGGGCGTCTGGCCGAGGAAATTTCCGCCAAGGAGCCGAACGGCGCTATTTGGGCCAACCAGTTCGACAATGTCGCCAATCGCCAGGCGCATTTCGAGACCACCGGGCCGGAAATCTGGCAGCAGACCGGCGGCAAGCTCGACGGCTTTATTTGCTCCGTCGGTACCGGCGGCACCTTGGCCGGCGTCGCGCTCCATTTGAAAGAACGCAATCCGGATATTGTCATCGGCATGGCCGACCCGATGGGCGCCGCGCTCTACAATTATTATGCCCACGGCGAACTGAAAGCCGAAGGCAGTTCGATTACCGAGGGTATCGGCCAGGGTCGCATCACCGCCAATCTCGAAGATGCGCCGATCGACGAGCCGTTTCAGATCCCCGATGAAGAGGCGCTGCCGATAATTTTCGATTTGGTCATGCATGAAGGGCATGTGCTGGGTGGTTCCAGCGGCATCAATATCGCCGGCGCGATCCGTCTGGCGGAGAAGCTCGGGCCCGGCCACACCATCGTGACGATCTTTGCCGATTACGGCATGCGCTATCAGAGTAAAATGTTTAATCCGGAATTCCTGCGCGCCAAGAATCTGCCCGTACCACAATGGCTCGACACAGGCGGTGAGCACGGTGGCGACTGAACAGGTTTTTGCAGAAGACGCTTACGCGCGCGCCTGCGACGCTAGCGTCACTCATTCGGCGCCGGGGACGATACAACTCGATCGCACCGTCTTTTACGCTGCCGGAGGCGGACAGCCGGGAGATAGTGGCGTTCTCAAACTCGATGATGGCTCGACCGTTCAGGTTCTGAATACGGTTAAGGGCGAGAGTGTAGGAGAAATCCTGCACCTCGTCGCCGAAGACGCGCCAGTTCCGGCGGTTGGCACCGCGGTGACGGCCGAAATCGATTGGGCGCGGCGTCATAAACATATGCGCATGCACACTTGTCTCCATTTGCTGTGCGCCGTTATCGACGCGCCGGTCACGGGTGGCCAATTGTCAGCGGAAAAGGGCCGGCTGGATTTCGACCTGCCCGAACTCTCATTGGACAAAGTAGAGATCGAAGCGCGCCTCAACGAGTTGATTGCGCGCAACGCACCGACCGCAACGCGCTGGATTAGAGACGCCGACCTCGCGGCGCAGCCGGATCTCGTGCGCACGATGAAAGTGAAACCGCCGAGCGGCCAAGGGCGGGTGCGCCTGCTCGACGTGGCGGACGTCGATGTCCAACCCTGTGGCGGCACCCATGTTAAATCGACCGGCGAGATCGGCCCAGTGACGGTGCGCAAGATCGAGAACAAGGGAAAGCACAACCGGCGTGTAAATATTGCCTTCAAAGAACCCGAATGAGCGTGCAACTGCCTGGGCCGCTTGTGACGACTGCCTGGCTCGCGGCGCATCGGACGGCGCCGGATCTCAAGCTGATCGACGCTTCCTGGTATCTGCCCGCCGAGCAACGCGACCCGGCCGCCGAGTTCGAGGCGGCGCATATCGAAGGCGCAGTTTTCTTCGACATCGACGGTGTTCGCGACCCGGACAATCCCCTGCCCCACATGCTACCGAGTCCGCCTCGGTTCGCCGAAGAAATGGCGCGGCTTGGCATTTCCAATAGCGATGCGGTCATCATTTATGACGGCGCGGGCCTGTTTAGCGCGCCGCGCGCCTGGTGGACATTGCGGATCTTCGGGCATGACAATGTATCGGTGCTGGATGGCGGTCTGCCGGCCTGGCGCGCCGCCGATCTAGCCACCGTCGCCGGCCCCGCGACGCCCGGTGCTGGATCATTCAAAGCTGCGTTCCGGCCGGAACTGGTACGTGACCTGGCGCAAATGCTGGATAATGTTGACCGGTCAGTGGAACAGGTCGTGGATGCGCGCGGGCGTGGGCGGTTCGACGGCAGCGAGCCGGAAATTCGACCTGGTGTACGCTCCGGCCATATTCCGGGTAGCTGCAATCTGCCCTATCCGGATCTCGTTGATGCGGGCGACAAAACCCTGTTGCCGCCGGCGCGCCTCGCGGCAGCCTTCGCCGCGCAGGGTGTCGACTTGGAGCGCCCGATTGTTACCACTTGCGGATCCGGCATCAGCGCGTCCCTGCTGGCGCTCGCATTGTCTGTATGCGGCCACCCCAATGCTGCCGTTTATGATGGTTCATGGACCGAATGGGGCGGGCGCGACGATACGCCGACGGCGGTTTCGTAGCGGCTCAGCCGCCGCCTTGGGCGACCATATCGTCGAGCCTGGCGATGCGTTGGTAGAGCTTGAGGCTGCGCTCCATCAAGCTGCGGAAGCGCGGCGGCAAACTCTCGATGACCTCTATATCATTGTCGAGGCAGACCTCGCGCCCACCCAACCGGCGTGCTTCATGGCGCGCCTCATGGGATGGCGATCTCGCCGGCATGGACGGCGCGCTGAACCATCAGCCAGGCCATCATCTGGCTGAGCCGGGTGGTCAGGCGCAGCGCTTCGCAATCGAAATAGCAGCGTTCGCCGAACGCCGCGCTGTCGCGGTCGGCGATGAGAACGTCGGCCACATAGTCGCGCGCCTCGACGGTCATCTCGAGCGCCTCGTCATAGGTTCGATTGTAAAATGCCGTTTCGACCAGTCCGCCACTCGTCACAGATCGTTCACCTAAAGTTGGTTGGGATTAGAGAAAAAAATTATGCCCGCTCTATGTGTAAGAAAGGGTTTGCGGGACTTGTTTGCTAAAGTAGAGCAATAATAGCCGTGATGGCATATCGGACCGTTAATTTTCTTGGCGCTGTGATGGTGGCCGCTTGTTTGATGGCATCGAACCACGCACGAGGGGAGATGTCACTGAGCGGTGATATGCTCGGCGCAGTGCGCCTATATACCGCCAAACATGAAGACACCCTGCTCGACCTGGCGCGCGACAACGGCCTCGGGTTCGTCGAAATTATCGCTGCGAATCAAGGGGTTGACCCCTGGGTACCCGGCGCGGGCACGGCCATTACGCTACCCACCGGACATTTGCTGCCCGATGCGCCGCGCTACGGACTTGTCATCAATCTCGCCGAACACCGGCTATATTATTTCGCACCCGACGGCATCCAGACCTACGCCATCGGGGTGGGGCGCGCAGGATGGGACACGCCGCTCGGCTCCACATCGATCGTCCGCAAAATGAAAAACCCGATTTGGTTCCCGCCCGATTCGATAAGGAAGGAGCATCCGGACCTGCCCAAAGCGGTGCGCGCCGGCCCCGCCAACCCGCTCGGCCGCCATGCGCTCTATTTCGGCTGGCCAAGCTATCTGGTGCATGGAACCAACATGCCTTGGGGCGTCGGCCGGCGGGTCAGCCATGGCTGCATCCGCCTCTATCCGGAAGGCATCGAGGCTCTCTTCAACGATGTCCCGGTGGGGACGGGGGTGCAGGTGATCGACCAGCCGATCAAGATTGGCTGGTCCGCCGGCGAGCTCTATTTGGAGGTCTATCCCGAGCCCGAACAGGCCGATGAATTGGAACGCGAAGGCACCATCCTGAGCGCCGCGAAACGCTCCAACAGCGACGCCTATTACAAGATCAGAAGCCTCGCGGGAGACGATTTATCGAGATTGGATTGGCCGGCCATTCGAAGCGCGCTGGTCGAGCGCACCGGATTGCCGGTCCGTGTGACGTTGCGAAGCCACGCGCAGAACGGCACCGAATAAACGAATTCGGTAATTCTGCTTAATTCCGCGGACGCTTCGAGAAGCGGCTTACTTGCGCATCTGCCTCTGGAATATCCGATCCGCTTTATCCGCCGCGGCTTTCGCCGCTTCGGCAGCGCTTTCGGCCGCGTTTGCCGCACGCTCGGAAGCCTCGTTGGACTTCATGACTTGATCGCTGAGCGTAGCGATTTGATCCTTCAACGTGACAATCGAGGCTTGATTCCGCATGGCATCCTGCTTCGCGCTTTCGGCAACGCTCAGGGCGCCATCGCCTTGGGCGCCACCCGCATCGCTCGATGCCGTCTGACAACCGGCTACTGCAAGCGCAATCGGTACCACCAGAAGCGCGGACCGGGACAACAGCTTAGATTTCGACATATACAGACTCCTCGAAGCAGATGAATTCAATGAGTTGAGGCGATTTGCTTAATACTGTCAAGCGTAGTTATCCCCAATAGCTTGAATTTTCAATCGAATTCGCACCTTCCCCCGGCGCCAAAAAAAAGAAAGCGCCGCCTTGTGTAAGGCGGCGCAGTAAACAGGGAGACGAAACAATTAGGGAGGTTAATGCACGGCGATTTCGGATACTCGAAACACCGTAACCACGAGAATAGCCGCCTACTAACTAGGTCGTGGACTCATTATCTTGATGGCGGAGCCAAATCCTCGTTGCGGCAAGTTGGATCATGGCGAGGTAGTTGGCGGCGAGCTTGTCGTAGCGTGTGGCGATGCGTCGGAAATGTTTGATCTTGTTAAAGAAACGCTCAATTTGGTTGCGCAGGCGATAGAGCAGCGGGCTGAAGGCATGAGAC
>PTKB01000038.1 GCA_002937555.1 Alphaproteobacteria bacterium MarineAlpha10_Bin2
CCATCCGGCTCGGGGATCAGCGTCGGGCACATGCGCGTCGAGCCACAGCGGCGCGCCGAGGGGGAGGTATTTCCGGTCGACCGCAAGCGAGCGCCCGGCGAGGAGCGGCACGCCTTGCGCGCCTTCGGGCCCAAGCTCGGCCGATTTGCCGCCGAGCCAGCGAAAAAAGACATAGGAGTTGTTTTCCCGCATGACCGCCGGCGCCTCACCCGGATTGGCTTCGAGCCAGGCGCGGATCGACTGCATCGTGACTTCTTCACGCGAAAGCGCGCCGCGTCCGACGAGGGTGCGACCGATGGCGAGATAGGGTTGGCCGTTGCTGGCGGCATAGGCGATGCGCCGCGTGCCGCCATCGGCGAGGCGGACCCGGCCCGAGCCCTGAATGTGGAGAAAGAACGCATCCACCGCATTGTCGACCCAGACCAATTCCAGGCTTTGCCCGGCGAGCGCGCCGCCATCGATCTCCGCCCGGGTGGGATAGGGCTGGAGCGCGCCGTCGACGACGCGCCCGGAAATACGCTCGCCCGCGAAGGCTTCGCGAAAGTGCCCGAGAGATACCGTCACGAGGTCGGCCGGCCGCCGGTAAAGAGCGATATCGTAACCGCCGCCGGGCGATAGTGAGCCTTGCAGTTCGGGCTCGAAATAGCCGGTAAAAAGGCCGCTATCGCGGCCATTGTTGAGAACCGCATAGGGCTGGAACCAATCTTCGAAAAATAGCCGCGCCGCCCGGTGATCTTGAATGTCGCGCGCGCCGGCTGCTTCACAGGCGCCGTGCCACGCGCCGGCCGTTCCCGGGATGGCGCCGCCGATGGCGGCACCGGATTTTCGCCGCAATAGCTTGTCGCAGGAGCGCAGGAACGCCCGCAGGGCATCGCCCTGGTGGTCATTTCGCCATCCCGGCAGATCCGCGAACGAGGCGACGCCGAGATGCAGCCGGTCAGCGCGCGGCGGCTCAGGTGAAGGCTCGGGAATCGAAAACGGCGCGCAGGCGGCGAATAAAACAAATGTGGAGAGAAGAGCGGCCCAGACCGCCAAGCCGGCGCGCGGCACGATCGGGCTCAATCAGGCGTGCGGGTCTCGACCAAGGCCCAAGTGGGATCGGAAGAACGGGTGTTGTGCGCAAACGTCCACAAATCGACCACCCGGACGACGGATTCGGGCTCGCCCTCTACCGTCTCGCCATTCTCATCCCGGGTCACGGTCATTTGCTGGCTGCCGAAACGAACGGTCAGCCGGGCCGTGCTGCCGGTCAAATCTGCGGCGGTGATGTCGGCGGAATCGAGCGAGACGATGGTCGTCTCGACGCTTTCCTTGGCGGCGATGCGCGCCCGGATGACATCGGCAAACTCGTCGTAGACATCGTCGCCGAGGAGCGGGCGCAATGTCGCGGTATCGCCGGCGGCGAAGGCTTCGACAATCATTTCGAAAGCGTCTTTTGCGCCGGTCACGAACGAACGCGGGCTGAATTCCGGGTCGGCCATACGAATACGCATCAGGGCGGCGCGAACCTGCTCCATTTCATCGCGCTCTGCATCGGGCTGAGACGCTTCGCGCTCGCCGATGTCCGATAACTCTTTCTCGAACAATTCATCTTCGGATTCATCGCCATGCCCGGGCAGATGAATCACCTTGCCGGATTTTTGCTCTTCCGGTTCGCGCGAGCGGGAAAAAATATCGTTTGGGCGCTGACGTTCCTGCCCAGTGCGGCGGCCCAATGCGCTGCGCAGGCGCAAAATCACGAACACCGCGATGAGAGCGAAAAATATTATGTCGAAATATTGGAACCCGTCAGACATATTCCCTTACTCTTGCCTGAACGCCCCGTTCACCAATATCGCCAATGAACGAGGCATCGTGTCTGTCGTGCGCATACTTGCTCACGGCGCCGCACGCTGACAAACCCGCGCGTGCCGCCGTTTGCGACAGGCCCTTATATGTAACAAATAGTCCTTCATTTGGGAAACCGCAAGCTCCGCCATGATTCCCTTACTCCTGTTCCTCGCCATTCCTGCCGCCGAAATCTTCTTGTTTATCGAGGTCGGCGGCCAAATCGGGACTTGGCCAACCATCGGTATGATTTTCGCCACCGCCGTAATCGGCGGCGCGATCCTGAGATATCAGGGCCGGCAAATGATCGCGCGCGCGCGTGAACAAGTTGCGAAACGCGAGATGCCGGTGGCGGAAATTGCGCAAGGGGCGGTACTCGTGCTCGCCGCCCTGTTGTTATTGACCCCCGGTTTTATTACCGACGCGTTCGGCGCGCTGTTATTGATCCCGTTTCTCCGCCGCTTGGTGCTCGTCGTGCTGCTTCTCGCCATTCGCGCACGATTGCGCGAAAAAGACCGCCGAGCGGAGCCGGGAAGCGATGCCGCCGCCGGCAGCGTCATCGATGGCGAATTCAAGGACATCAGCAACGCGGATGATGCCGGCAAATCGACGCACGACCGGAAGCGAATCGATAGGGATTGAAAGGATGCTTGTGCTAGGGTGGCGCCCTCCGAAATTCCCCGGGGCGCGACGGAAAAACCTCCCAATTGAGCGTTATTTGACGAAAGGCGATTGACGATGAGCGATAAGACAAAGACGGATAAAAGCAAAAAGAAGAAGGCGGCGGCCAAAGGCATGGCCGACATCCAAGAGCCGACACTGGACGCGCCGGCGGAAGACACAGCGCCCGACAGCGCCGACTCGCCTGCGGCGGACGCAGGGTCCTCCGCGCCGACGCCGGATGCCGCCAGCGATGACGCTGTCGGCGTCGCTCCCGCAGCGCAACCCACCGCGCCGCAAATCGGCATTCAATCGCAATATGTTAAAGATTTGTCGTTCGAAAACCCCGGCGCCCCGGGCAGCCTTGTGGCCAGCGCCGACGCACCGGATATCCAGGTCAATGTCGAGGTTCAGGCGCGCCCGTTGCAGAATGAATCCTACGAGGTTTCCCTGCACATCACGGCCAGCGGCAAAAACGGGCAAACCACCCTGTTCATGCTGGATCTGACCTATGGCGCGGTGTGCCGGGTCGTCGGCGTGCCGAAGGAATCGCTGCAGCCGGTTTTGCTGGTCGAATGTCCGCGCATGCTGTTTCCGTTTGCCCGGCGCGTCCTTTCCGACGCGACGCGCGATGGCGGATTTCCACCGTTGATGCTCAATCCGATCGATTTCCTGTCGCTCTACCGACAACAACAAAAGAATCAGACGGCGCCGGCGAAAACCGACGCTTAGTCCAGAAGTCGCGTAGCCTCAACTATTCCAGATCGGATCGTCCAGAGTGGCGATAAAGGCCGCGTGCGCGGCTTTTTCCTCGCTGCTCGGTGCGTGCGGACGCGGCGCCTTGGCGCCCTGGCCCGGCGTGTCATCTCCCGCCCCCGCAGGCTTGGCTTGGCTCGCCCGCAGGACAAGGCCCGGTTGGCACCCGCCGATCAACTCAAGATAAACTTCGGCCAGCAATTCCGCGTCGAGCAGTGCGCCATGTTTGGTGCGCTCCGAATTGTCGATTTCGAAGCGCCGGCAGAGGGCATCCAGATTGGCCGGTGCGCCGGGATATTTGCGCCGCGCCAGCGCCACCGTGTCGATCGCCCGCGCCAGCGGCAATGCGGGCCTTCCCATCCTGTCGAATTCGGCGTTGAGGAATCCGAGATCGAACGCGGAGTTGTGAATAACCAGCCTGTCTTCGCTTAAGAAGCTGAGAAAATCGTCCGCGATGTCCTTAAAATACGGTTTGTCGGCGAGAAACTTGGTGCTCAGGCCATGCACCCGAAAAGCGCCTTCCGGCATATCACGCTCAGGATTAATGTAGCACTGGTACGTGTTTCCGCTGGCCACATGATTGACCAACTCGACACAGCCGATCTCGACGATGCGGTCGCCGCCTTGTGGGTCAAGGCCGGTGGTTTCGGTATCCAGAACGATTTCCCGCATCACCCGGTGAGTTTACGTCAGCTCGCCATGGCGGGCCAACAAATCGGCCAATGGGTTCCCCGCCGGGCTGCCAGGATTTCAGCGATGCGCCGCGCTGCGCGCTCGGAATCGCGCTTGTTGAGCCCGGTCCGGATGACGAAATCCGCGCGCCGGCATTTTTCCCAATCGGGCATTTGCCGCGCCAATATCGCGTCATATTTTTCCGCCGTCATGCCCCGGCGTGACAACACCCGGGCGCGCTGGACGAATTCCGGGGCGGAAACCACGGCATTGGCATCACACCGCGCCTCGCCGCCGGTTTCGAACAGGAGCGGAATGTCGAGAACCGAGAGGCGGCAACGGCGGCGCTCGACGGCGGGAAGAAACCGACGCTCGGCGCGCCGCACCAAAGGGTGCAGGATCGCCTCCAACCGCCGCAATTGCGCCTTGTCCGCGAACACCGATTTTCCCAGTATTTGCCGATCTACGGCGGCGCCATCACCCTCCTCGATGCGCGCTTCAGGAAACGCCGCCGTTACCGCCGCCACCGCCAAAACAAACAAAGCCATCAATCGGTGTACCTCGGCATCGGCATCCCAAATCGCGGCACCAAAGCGGGCGAAGGCGCGGGTCGCCGTGCTCTTGCCCATGCCGATCGATCCGGTGAGGCCGAGAATCATCATCACCCTAACCCGCCAAATCGCCGGCCACGAAATCCCGCAGCTCCGCCGTGACCTCCGGCTCCACGCCGAACCAGTCTGCAAACCCCGGGCGCGCCTGATGCAGCAGCATGCCGAGACCGTCGACCGCGATATGTCCGCGCGCGCGAGCTGCGGCGAGAAATGCAGTGTCGAGCGGCGAATAGACGAGATCGTTCACCACCGCATCCTCCGGCAACAAGGCCAGATCGAGCTCGAGCGCCGGTTGGCCGTCCATGCCGAGGCTGGTCGTGTTGATAAGCAGCGCCGCACCTTCAAGCGCCGCATGACGGGCCGTCCAGGGCTGCGGCCCGATCAAGGACCCAAGGGTTTTGGCCAGCGCTTCGGCGCGCGCCATGTTGCGGTTCAACAGCCTGATTTCCGGCGTTCCGGATTGCAACAATCCGGCGCATACCGCGCGCGCCGCGCCGCCCGAACCGAGCACCACCGCCGGCCCCGCGGCAAAATCCAGTTTCGGCGCGAGATCCCGTAGATTTTCGAGAAATCCGAAAGCATCGCTGTTATCGCCCATAAGCGCGCCGTCTTTTGTCACCGTCACCGTATTGACGGCGCCGATGCGGGCGGCAAGTGGGCTTACTTTGTCGATCAGTTTCAGCGCTGCGACCTTATGGGGAATCGTGAGATTGCAACCGCTGAACGACATCGCCGATAGACCGCGGAGCGCCGCGTCCAGTTTTTCCGGGTGCACTGCGAGCGGCAGGTAGGCGCCATCGATGTTATGCTGGCGGAGCCAAAAGCCATGCACTCGGGGCGAGCGCGAATGCGCCACGGGCCATCCCATCACGCCGGCGAGGCGGGTCTTACCGCTGAAGATCATGACGCGACAATCCCGCGCGTGCGGAGAAACTCGAGCAACGGCAACAGCGGCAGGCCGAGAATGGTGAAGTAATCGCCTTCGATGTCTGCGAACAATTGCGCGCCCAGCCCCTCGAGCCGATAGGCGCCGACACAGCCTAATGCCGCGTCGCCGGCGCGTTCCAAATAGCTTTCGATGAAGCGGTCCGAGAAGTCGCGCATCTTGAGGCGCGGCGCGGCGGTGAAGCGCCACAGACAAGCCTCGTCCTGGACGACGCAGACCGACGTGGCGAGGCGATGGTCGCGGCCGCGCAACAGACGCAATTGATCGCCGGCATCCGCCCGGTCGCGCGCCTTGTCGAGCCATTCGCCGTGACAATCGAGCAACTGGTCGGCGCCAATCACGAGAGCGCCGGGCGCTTGCTTGGCGACATGGCGCGCCTTCAGCTCGGCCAACGCGCTTGTGGTTGCCTCGGCGCCCTCGGCCTTCATCCTGGCCTTGAGTTCGTTTTCATCAACATCCGAGGGCTGTGTTTCGAAGGCCAGGCCCGCGCCCTGCAGAAGCGCCGCCCGGGCCGTGCTGGCGGAGGCCAATATCAATAATTCGGCGCTGTTCTCGGCGATGATTTCCGACCTCCGGCGATTCCCCTTGACCACTCGAATCAAGAGCTTTTACCTTTGCTGGCAAGTTCATCAGTGCAAAACGGATTTTCACATAGATGGTGATCGCTTCGGCAGCCCCCAACGACGCGATGGAGGACACAGCATCCTCTTTCATGGCAACGCGCGATCGCTTAAGTGAATTTCTGATTCAAGCAACACTGATAGAGAGTTACCACAGCTTCATACGGCACGCCAAATCCTACCCCTTCGCGTCCCAGGAAAGCTTGCAGCCGGGCGTCAGCACGGCTTCGTTCGAGCATCCATTTCAGCGCTCGGCGCTTATTCTGGTCGTCGACGGCGCACTGCCGGCGAACTTGCGGAAACATATCCGCTTCCGCCGTGCCAATGAACTGAACGGCGAAAATCTGTCCCGCCTGGCGCCTGAAATCGCCCGGGATGTGGAGTTGCCGGACGGGTTGACGATGAGTGACGCGGAATTTCCCGCGCTGTTGGACCGCCTTCTCGATTCGGATTACGCCCTTCTCCTACAGCGAAGCGGCGAAGCGTCACCGATCGCGCTTAGTCATATGCATGTGAAGGTCGAGCGCTTGACCGATAATGCGGTGCGCGTCCTCGCCCGCGACTTCGGTTATATCCGCCGCACGCTCTATGAAAGCGGCGAGGCGCATGCCGAGATGCTGGAGCGCAAATATTTCGAATATTTCGGCTTCGCGGCCAATGCATCGGGACGCAAATGCGCCGCCGCCATGGCCGCGCAGCTGCTCGGCGCGGACGTGTTCCGCTTTGCCGTATTCGCCACCTGTCAGGAAGATTGCCGTCTCACCATGCTCGACGACAGCGAAACCGTAACCCATCATCTGCTGTTGCCGGTGAAGACAAAAACATTGCGCGCACTCGGCGCCGAAAATCTAAAAAACTATGTGATCGCCGGCAAGAGCGGAGGAACTGGCGAGTCCGTTGTTTGCTACCGCGCGCGTTTCCGGCGCACCGCCGCCGCGCAACCACCCGCTCCGGGATCGGCCGCACGGCTGGATAGCGGCCTCGAGGCGGCTTGGCTGGAAATCACCGACCAGGCCATTCTGCCGCTGCCGGGCCATAGCGCACCGGCGCTGCCCTATGATTGGGTCGGCGCCGACAGAGCGACGGGTTAAACGTCGCTGTCGATATGCTTGGCGTGAAGTTGTAGCACCGCCGCCGCGGTTTCTTCGATCGAGCGGTTGGTCACATCGATCACCGGCCAGCCGGTCTTGGAGAAGATGCGCCGCGCATGTTTCACCTCTTCGCTCACTGCCGCCGGATCGACATATTCGGTTTCCTCATCCTGGCCGATCATTCTGAGCCGGCTGCGGCGAATATCAACCAGCTGATTGGCGCCACAGGTGAGGCCGACGATCAAGGGGCGCTTTAGATCCTCCAATTCGGGCGGCAGCGGACAGCCGGGAACCACCGGCACATTGGCGGTTTTAAAGCCGCGGTTGGCGAGATAGAAGCAGGTTGGCGTCTTGGATGAGCGCGAAACGCCGACCAGCACAATATCGGCATCCGCCAAGGAGCCTGACGCCTGGCCATCGTCATGCAGAACGGTGAAATTCATGGCGTCGATTCGGCCGAGATAATGCTCGTCCATGACATGCTGGCTACCGGGTAAATTCTGGCTTTCCACACCGAGATACTGGCTCAGCGTCGCGATAACCATGTCGAGTAATGGGATGCACGGAATATCGAGCTCGCGGCATCCCTCCTGCAGCGCTTGGCGCAACTCCTGATCGACCAGCGTAAACATGACCACGCCCGGATTTGCGGCAACGCTGGCCAGGACGCGCTTTAATTGGTCCTTCGAGCGCACCAATGACCACAGATGCTCGATCGCCTCGACATCGTTGAACTGGGCGACGGCGCCGCGCGCTACCGTGATGACGGTTTCGCCGGTGGCGTCGGAGACGAGATGGAGATGAAAGCTCTTGATGCTCATATCCTATCCTCTAACGCCCTGTGTATAAGCGAAACATGATTTGTGGGCATCTCCGCAGATTGCCGTCGCTCGGAAACCAACAACAATCGATGCGCCATGTATGCTAGGACTTATGCTCAAAATCGGATTTCCCGTTGTTTGCGTGGACAGACGCTTTCGCCAGAATCTTATCCCACCAATCCCCGCTTTGTCGCTTGGCGAATTTTCCGGTGGTTGCCAATCGCAACCCACGATATCCCGAAGCCGTCCACCGTCGTGATGGATTGTCCGCGTCCCATCGGACCGACCGGTCTTATTGGGGATAAGCACGAAATCCCCGGTTTCCCGGGACCTACTACAACTACTACTACCTTTAATTCTTATAAGAATGTAAGAGAAGTAGGCATGCCCGATAACTGTTTATAAGCCGGCCCCCGACCCCGCTGGATGATATTCTCATGAACTCCGAAGCCGGTATCAAGCATTTGCTCGCGGCGCTGAAAGGCGCGCGGCAATCGCCCGTGCCGTTCTGGTATATGCGCCAGGCCGGGCGCTATTTGCCGGAATACCGGAAATTGCGGGCAGAGGCCGGCGACTTCCTCGATCTCTGCTATTCGCCCGATCTTGCTATCGAGGTCAGCCTTCAGCCGCTCCGGCGTTACGCCATGGACGGCGTGATCCTGTTTTCCGATATTCTGGTGGTGCCGCATGCGCTTGGGATGGGCCTCAGATATATCGAGGGGGAAGGTCCGCAATTGGATGCGTTGGACCGCCGCGATGTTCTGCCGCGTTATCGGCGCGAAGCGTTTCTCGCCCATCTGTCGCCGGTGTTTGAAACGCTGAAAGGTATTACCGCCGAAGCACCGGCCGGCGCCACCGTGATCGGCTTTGCCGGCGCGCCATGGACAGTTGCCACCTATATGATCGAAGGCGGCAGCAGCCGGGATTTCGCCAAGTGCAAATCCTGGGCATTTCAGGATCCAGAAAATTTTCAATTGCTGATCGACCTGTTGATCGATTCGACGTCCGATTACCTGTCGGCGCAAATCGATGCCGGCGCGGAAGTGGTGCAGATTTTCGACAGCTGGGCGGCTGCGTTGCCGGAGATGGCCCTACAGCGCTGGTCACTGGCGCCAATTCTCGCGATCGCCAAGCGCATCGGACGGAAACATCCGGGCGTGCCGGTGATCGCATTTCCGCGCGGCGCCGGGGTTTCTTACAAGCTTTATGCGGAGGAACCGGACATTTCCGCCGTGTCATTGGATTCGACGGTGCCGCTTTCCTGGGCTGCCGAGCATCTCCAGCCGCAGGCCGTTGTGCAGGGCAATCTCGATCCCCAGCTCCTCGTTTGCGGCGGCGCACCGATGCTCGAGGAAGCGGAGCGGATTCTCGCCGCGCTCTCGGGCGGGCCTCTGGTGTTCAATCTTGGCCATGGCATCGTGCCGCAAACGCCGCCTGAGCATGTCGCGGCACTCTCCGAATTCATTCGCGGCTGGAGGGCCTAGCGGTGGCACGGACCGCTGTCGTGCTGTTCAATTTGGGCGGACCGGATTCGCTCGAAGCGGTCGAGCCGTTCCTGTTCAATCTGTTCAGCGATCCGGCGATCATCCGCCTGCCGCGCCTGTTGCGCCGCAGGGTCGCCGGAAGAATATCGCGCCGGCGGGCGCCGATCGCGCAGGACATCTATCGTCAAATTGGCGGCAAATCGCCGATCGTCGAGCAAACCCGGGCGCAAGCCGAAGCTCTGGAAGCAGCGCTATCGGATTTGGGCAAAGTGCGGGTTTTCACTGCGATGCGCCATTGGCACCCGAGAAGCGATGTTACGGCGGTGGAGGTCCGAGGATTTGCGCCGGACAACATCGTGTTGCTGCCGCTTTATCCGCAATTCTCGACGACGACGACGAAATCCTCACTGATCGACTGGTACCGCGCGGCGAAGAATTCAGGCCTGTTGGCGCCGCGGGTGACGAGCACGGCGCTCTGTTGTTATGCCATGGCCGAAGGGTTTATCGCGGCGCAAGCAGAGCTGATCGCGCCGCTCTTAAGCCAGGCGGCGGCGGAAGGGCCGGTCCGCGTGTTGTTGTCGGCGCATGGCTTGCCCGAACGCATCGTCAAACGCGGCGATCCATATGCCTGGCAGGTCGAGCAGACGGCGGCGTGCATTGCCGAACGCCTGGCGCTGCCGGATCTGGACTGGCGGCTCTGTTATCAAAGCCGTGTCGGGCCGTTGAAATGGATTGGGCCGTCGACGGACGACGAGATTCGCCGCGCCGGCGCAGATGGCGTGGCGCTGGTGGTGGCGCCGATCGCGTTCGTTTCCGAACATTCGGAAACATTGGTCGAGCTCGATATCGAGTATCGCCATCTCGCTGAAAGCTCGGGCGTGCCGGCCTACCACCGGGCACCGGCCGTGGCTTGCCACCCGGCCTTCATTTCCGCTCTGGCGGAATTGACCCGGCAAGCTCTGGACCGTGCGCCGGCCCAAAGCGATAGTATGTTTTCGCATTCCGGCAAACGGGTGTGCCCGTCGGCCCATTCGGGCTGCCCGCTCGCGGCGGGGTGAGAAGCGTATGGCAGGCGATATTTATGTTTGGCTGAAAGCGTTGCACATCATCGCGGTGGTGGCGTGGATGGCGGGCCTGCTCTATTTGCCGCGCCTGTTCGTTTATCACTGCGCCGCGGAACCCGGTTCCAAGCAGGCGGAAACGTTCGAGATCATGGAACGCCGATTGTTGCGCGCCATCATGAACCCGGCGATGGTTCTGAGCCTGGCATTCGGCGGCGCGCTATTGTCGCAATCCGGCGTGGTGGATTGGTCGGGCGATATCTGGATCTATGTGAAACTGGCGTTTGTCGTCCTGCTGTTGGTTCTGCATCACCTGATGGCGCGTTGGCGGCGCGATCTCGCGGCGGGAAAAAACCGTCACGATGTGCGTTTCTACAAGCGCATGAACGAAGTACCGACGCTCGCGCTGATCGGGATCGTCATCTTCGTCGTGGTCAAACCATTTTGAAAATTGGTTAATCAGTATTTGACATTCGCGTCCTGTGTTCGATAATCCATCCGCTGAACGCACATAACCGGCGCACAAGATCGTCTGGTGCGCCGGTCTCTCCGTATCACTCCCGATAAATCACCGTCATTCGGCCAAATTGCGCCGATATTTGATCATCCGAATTCCTCCAACGCCGTTCATTTCAGGTTATCTCCGTCATGCATCTCCAGGACCTTAAGACCAAATCCCCCAAGGAATTGCTCGAATACGCCGAGAATTTGGAAATCGAGAATGCCAGCAGCATGCGCCGCCAGGACTTGCTTTTTTCGATTCTCAAACAGTTGGCCGAGAATGACGAAGTCATCACCGGCTCGGGCGTGCTCGAGGCCTTGCAGGATGGATTCGGTTTCCTGCGTTCGCCGGAAGCGAACTATCTGCCCGGGCCCGATGATATTTACGTCAGCCCGAGCCAGATCCGCCGCTTTTCGTTGCGCACCGGCGATACTCTGGAAGGACCGATCCGTTCGCCCAAGGACGGCGAGCGGTATTTCGCTTTGTTGAAGCTGGAGACGATAAATTTCGATCCGCCCGAGAAAATCAGACACAAGGTAAATTTCGATAACTTGACACCGCTTTATCCCGACGAACGCTTCACTCTTGAAATGGACGACCCAACGATAAAAGACACAACAGGCAGAATTCTGGATTTAGTGTCGCCGCTCGGCAAGGGCCAGCGCGCCTTGATCGTGGCACCACCGCGCACCGGCAAGACGGTGATGCTGCAGAACATTGCCCATTCAATCGAGGCCAACCATCCCGAGGCGAAATTGATCGTTCTCCTGATCGATGAGCGGCCGGAGGAAGTGACCGACATGGACCGCTCGGTGAAAGGCGAGGTGGTGAGCTCAACCTTCGACGAGCCCGCTTCGCGCCATGTTCAGGTGGCGGAAATGGTGATCGAAAAAGCCAAACGGCTAATCGAGCATAAACGCGACGTGGTGATTCTGCTGGATTCGATCACCCGCCTGGCGCGCGCCTACAACACGGTGGTGCCGTCCTCCGGCAAGGTGCTGACCGGCGGTGTCGACGCCAATGCCCTACAGCGCCCCAAGCGCTTCTTCGGTGCGGCGCGCAATATCGAGGAAGGCGGCTCGCTCACCATCATTGCCACTGCCCTCATTGATACCGGTTCGCGCATGGACGAGGTGATCTTCGAGGAGTTCAAGGGCACCGGCAATTCGGAGATCATTCTCGACCGAAAGCTCGCCGACAAGCGGACCTGGCCGAGCATGGATATCGCGCGTTCCGGCACCCGCAAGGAAGAGCTGCTGGTCGACAAGGGCACGCTCTCGAAGATGTGGATCTTGCGCCGCATCCTGATGCCGATGGGTGTGGTGGACGCGATGGAATTCCTCATCGACAAGACCAAAGGCACCAAAAACAACCAAGATTTCTTCGATTCCATGAATGCCTGAGCCGGAAATCCCCGTCCGCCTAACCTTGCGAAACCCATAGCCTAGCGCCGCGCCATGATAGACGCCGCCGAGCGCCGTCAAATTCCGTTCCGTGGCATCCTTTACATGCTGGCAACGGCAGTCGTCGTATTTCCGCTGCTCAATGCCTCGGTCAAATATCTCGCAGCCGATTATTCGCTGGTGCAGATCATTTGGGTGCGCTCGGTGGTTCATCTGCTGTGGATGGTCGTGCTGTTCATGCCGGGGATGGGCCTCAGGCTGTTCGCCACCCGCCGCCTCAAACTGCAACTGGTTCGCTCACTATTACAATTGATCGCCTTGGTCACCTTCGTCGTCGGCCTGGTTTACATTCCGATGACGACGGCGACCGCGATATTTTTCACCGGGCCACTGATGGTGGTGGCGCTTGCCGTGCCGTTCTTGGGCGAGCGCGTCGGTATTCGGCGCTGGCTTGCCGTGCTGGTCGGCTTCCTCGGCGCGTTGATCATCATCCGCCCGGGCGCCGACGGCATGCATTGGGCATCGCTGCTGATTCTGGCGTCGGCCTTTTTCTATGCGCTCTATCAGGTGTTGACGCGCCGGGTGGCGGATCATGACGATTTCCGCGTCTCCGCCGTCTACACCATCTTGATTGCCCTGGTGGTGTCGACGGTGGCTGTGCCGTTTTACTGGGAAACGCCGATCGGCTGGCTCGATTGGCTGATATTTATCGGCCTCGGCGTTCTCGGCGGCCTCGGCCATCTGTTCGTCATTCAGGCCTATGCCCATGCGCAGGCCTCGATTGTCGGCCCCTTCGATTACGGCCAATTGCTCGGCGTTACGATAATCGGCTATCTCGTGTTCGCCGAATTTCCCGGTCTGTGGACCTGGATCGGCGCCGCGGTGATTATCGTGAGCGGCATCTATGTCGCCCGCCGCTTCGTTGCCATAGAGCCAGGCAACGGCCTCGCGCGCGTGCGCGATGATATCGCCCACCGAATAGTCCGGCGCTAATCCGTAATTAATGTTTGCCAGTGCGCCGCCATGGGCGTGGATGGGTTCGGCGATAAAGCCGTAATTCGTCTTCTTGTTGGAGCGCCAATATCCGCCATGGATGAAAATCAGCAGCGGGCTTCTAGGAGCGCGCGCCGGAAACAGGTCGAGCGTTTGGCGGGGTGCGGCGCCGTAACGCACATCTTCCCGCCAATCAAGGTTCGCCTTGGCCCGGGCGCTCGCCGCGGCCCAGCCGTCGCGCACGGTTTGATGATCCGGAGCCGGGCGCGGATGTTGTATTCTGCCTTCAGGCGTAGCGGCGGGTCCGGATTGTCCGATTTCGTCAC
>PTKB01000039.1 GCA_002937555.1 Alphaproteobacteria bacterium MarineAlpha10_Bin2
GGCCGCAACTTTAAATAATGAAAATAGAGTGCCGCTAACAGGTCCGCCGCCGAACTCGAGCCGCCGATATGTCCGGAACCGGCGGCATGAAAGGCGCGCCACACATTGCGCCGGATGATAAGGGCTTCATTGGCCAGCCGCTTTAACACGGCTTCTGAATTGCTCGGCATTAGCGTTTCTCCCGGTCGCGGACAAGTTGAGCGCTCCGGCAAAACCTATTCTCCCCGCCCATAGCTGTCGAACCAAATTTGCCGGCATATTTGGTGCAAATTATTGATATCGGGTATCATATTCGCGCATATCGTCCGTTCACCTGTGGCGCCAGCCTGAAGAGGGAAACCGCCATGACAGACCAGCAAAAACTCCAGAGCCAGCTAGAAGAAAGACTCGCATCCCTGGACCGCCGAGTTGCCGGGCTCGAGGGCGATCTCAGGTCGACGCACAGTCAAGACTGGGAAGAGCGGGCATCGGAAATATCGGGCGATGAAGTACTCGAAGGCTTGGAGGGCGCCGCACTCGACGAAATCGCACAAATCCGCGCTGCGCTAAAGCGCATCAAAGGCGGTGAATATGGCGAATGCCACAATTGCGGAAATAATATCGGCGCCAAGCGGCTCGCTGCGTTGCCCTATGCGGTGCTGTGTATCGACTGCGCCAGCGAGGCCGGATCCTGACATCCGCAGGAGCCCAGTACACGCGGTGATCTCATGACCAAAGCGGTCTGGTATTTCGATTTCATCTCCCCCTTCGCCTATCTGCAATGGCAGGAATTTGACCGGCTGCCGGACAATCTGCAAATCTCGCACCGTCCGGTGCTGTTCGCCGGACTGCTCAACCATTGGGGCCAAAAAGGCCCGGCCGAGATACCGGCCAAACGCCGCCACACTTATCGCTATTGCCGATGGCTGGCGCAGCGGCGCAACATCCCCTTCACCTTGCCGCCGGCCCACCCTTTTAACCCGTTGAAAGCGCTCAGGTTGGCCGTGGCGCTGGGCGAGGACAGCGTGGCGATCGGCGAAATATTTCGCGTCATTTATGCCGAGGGCGTCGATGTGGCAGACGCAGAAGGATGGCGCCGTTTGACGGCTGAGCTTGGTGTCACGGACGCCGACGAAAAAATTGGCACGCCTGAAGTCAAACAGGCGCTCAAGAACAATACCGATGAAGCCGTGTCGGCAGGCGTGTTCGGCGTTCCCACCTTCGTCGCGGATGGCGAGCTATTCTGGGGGCAAGACGGGACCGGCATGTTTCTCGATTGGCTCGCCGACCCCGCGAGTTTCACCACCGGCGAGTTCGCCCGCATCGCCGATCTGCCGTTTGGCGCGCATCGCTCGCGGCCCTAGGTCGCAATCGGAGTTGGAGTCCGCCTTCAAGAAGGCGTAAATTTGATCAGACAAGGGAAAGGAGAAACAATAATGGGAGGTTACAATGCACGTTAAGTTAAGAGGATTCGTATCCCTGGGGATAGGCGCCATTGTGGCCGCCGCCCTGTTGGCCGCGCCGGCATCGGCCGCGGACAAAGTGAAAATCGGCTTCGTCACCACGCTCACTACTCCGGCCGCCGTGATCGGCAACGATATGAAGGATGCCTTCGATCTCGCCTACGAGCATATCGGCGGCAAGATGGCCGGCCTCGACGTCGAAATCATTTACGAGGATGACGGATTCAAGCCCGAGATCGGTAAACAAAAGACCGACAAGTTGGTCAAGCAGGACGATGTCGATTTTCTCACCGGCTATATCTGGTCGCATGTCTTGCTGGCGTCCCGCAAGTCCGCGCTCGATGCAGGTAAATTCCTGATCAGCGCCAACGCCGGCCCCTCCCAACTGGCCGGCGAGCTGTGCCACAAGAACTTCTTCTCGACCTCATGGCAAAACGACCAAACGCCCATGGCGCTCGGCGAAGTTCTCAATCAGCGCGGCGTGAAGTCGCTCTATATCATGTCGCCCAACTATGCCGCCGGCAAAAACATGGCCGCCGGAGTGGAGCGCACCTTCAAGGGTGAGATCAAGGGCAAGGACATGACCAAATGGGGCAAGGATGCCCAGCTCGACTTCTCCGCCGAGCTCGCCAAGGCCAAAGCCTCCGGTACCGACGCCATCTTCGTATTTTACCCGGGCAAAGCGGGCGGCGCCTTCATCAAGCAGTATATGCAGGCCGGCCTGAATGAGAGTATTCCGCTCTATACCGTTTACACGGTGGACGCCCTCAGCCTGCCGAAATTCCAGAAGGCCGAAATGAAGGGCGTGCTCGGCTCGTTGGCGACGCAGTTCTGGTCGCCCGACCTCGACACACCGCAAAATAAGAAATTCGTCTCGGCGTTCCTGGCAAAGCATGGCCGCTATCCGTCTTTCTATGCGGCGCAAAGCTATGACGCGCTGTTCTTCATCAAGAGCGCCGTCGAGGCAGTCGGCGGCGATCTTTCCAACATGGACGGCATGCGCGCAGCCATGGAAAAAGCGGATTATCCCTCGGTGCGCGGCCCCTACACCTATGGCAATAACCACTTCCCGATTCAGAATTTTTACTTGCGGGAAGCGACCACAGATAGTGAAGGGCGCTGGACGACCAAGATCATCGACACCGTCTATACCAATCATCAGGACGTCTACGCCAAGGACTGCAAGCTCTAACCAACCGATCGTTCGGCCGGACGCGCCCGCCATGCCAAGCGGGCGTTTCCGGCCGATCCCGGTTACAGACGGGCGCGCGCCGACGCCATGGAGTGGGTTTTATTCGTCAGCCAGTTGCTAAACGGCCTTCAACTCGGCGTTCTTCTGTTTCTTCTCGCCGCCGGATTGACGCTGGTGTTCGGCATCATGGATTTCGTCAATTTGGCGCACGGCTCGCTCTACATGATGGGCGCCTATTTTTGCGTAACCCTGAACCCCCTGCTCGGCTCCTTTCCCCTCGCGGTGCTGGTCGCCGTTGTCCTTACCTTTATCCTCGGCATCGCGGTTGAATTGGTCGTCTCCCGTCACCTGTATCAACGCGATCATCTCGACCAAGTGCTCGCCACTTTCGGCCTCATTCTCTTCTTTAACGGCGCCGTTCACCTGATTTGGGGGCCCGAGGGCAACCCCATTGCACTGCCCGAATATCTGAACGGCCGTTTCATCTTGCCCGCGGGTATCGAAATTCCGACTTTCCGCGTCGCCATCATCGCCACCGGACTCGCCGTCGCCGCCGGGCTGATCTGGCTGGTCACCATGACCCGCATGGGCATGCTGATCCGCGCCGGCGCCTCCAACCGGCGTATGGCCGGCGCACTCGGGGTCGATATCAAGAAACTTTTTACTTTGGTGTTCGCTCTTGGCGCGGCCATGGCCGGGCTTGCCGGCATGATGATCACACCGATCACCGAAGCTAATATCGGCATGGGCGACGATATCCTGATCGTCGCCTTCGTGGTGATTATCATCGGCGGCATTGGCTCGATCCGCGGCGCATTCATCGCCGCGCTGATCGTCGGCATGATCGATGTCATGGGACGCTCCTATCTCGACGGCTTCATGAAATTGTTCCTGGACAATCAAAGCGCCGAGACGGCATCGCCGGCGCTTTCCGCCATGGCCATATACATCTTGATGGCGGGGATACTCTATTTCCGCCCGCGCGGCCTGTTTCCGCCCCGGCACCGGTAGCGCGGAATGCAATTATCGCGCCCGCCGGTCCGTCTTGGCGTCAGACTTTTGGTGCTCCTGACGTTCGCTATCTTGCCGGGACTGACGGCCGCCTTCGACCAGCCGTTTCTGCTCGATCTGGCGCTCCGCATGATGATTCTCGCGACCGCCGCCGTCAGCCTGAATTTGATATTGGGATACGGCGGCATGATCAGTTTCGGTCATGCCGCCTATATCGGTATCGGCGCCTACGCGGTCGGGATACCGGCCTATTACGGCGAATATAGCGGCTATGTGCAGCTACCTCTCGCCATCGGCGCCGGTGCTCTGTTTGCCCTGATAACCGGCTTTATATGCCTTCGCACCAAGGGCGTCTATTTCATCATGATCACCCTGGCGTTTGCGCAGATGGCCTATTTCGCTTTTGTCAGCATCGAGGAATATGGCGGCGACGATGGCCTGGTGATCAACCTCCGCAGTAAGTTCACTGGCGTGATCGATATGGAATCCACCCACGAATTCTATTACGTCGTTCTGGTGTTCCTGGTAGGCGCGCTTTATCTCGTATCGCGCATCGTCAATGCACGCTTCGGTATGGTGATTCAGGGCGCCAAGGACAATGAGCCGCGCATGCAATCGCTGGGCTTCGATACTTTCCGCTACCGCCTTGCCTGTTACGTCATTGCCGGCGCCATGGCCGCGGCGGCGGGTTGGCTGATGGGCAATTACAATTACTTCTTTAGCCCCGAAATGATGAGCTGGACCCATTCGGGCGAGCTGATCTTCATGGTCGTGCTCGGCGGCGCCGGCAGCCTGTTCGGCCCGGTGCTGGGCGCCATCGTACTGATCATCCTGGAAGAGGTGCTGTCGGGCGCCACGGTTTATTGGCCGCTCATTCTCGGCGCCATCCTGATCAGTGTCGTGCTCTTTGCCAGGGGCGGCCTCGAGGGCGCCTTGGCTATGCTGGAGCGCCGCAAATGAATACACCCGTTCTCGAAGTGCGCGAGCTCAGCAAGCGTTTCGGCGGTATCAATGCCACCGATCGGGTAGACCTGGACGTGCACGAAGGTGAAATTCTCGCCGTGATCGGTCCCAACGGCGCCGGCAAGACGACCCTGATCGCGCAACTGGCCGGTATGTTGGCGCCCGATTCAGGGCGCATCCGCTTCGCCGGGCGCGACATTACCGGTCTGCCGCCGCACGCGCGGGCACGGCTCGGCATGGCGCGCTCGTTTCAAATCACCAGCATCTTCGATGCCTTGAGTGTGCTCGACAATACGCTCCTCGCCGTGCAGGCGCATGCCGGGCACTCCTACCGCTTTTGGCGCCGCGCACGGCGCGACAAGAAGCTCACCGAGCCCGCTATGGCGGCGTTGCAGCAAGTTGGCCTGGCCGACAAAGCGGCGGCGAATGCGCGCGGCCTGTCGCATGGCGAGCACCGGCAATTGGAGATCGCCATGGCGCTGGCGGGGACCTCGAAACTGCTGTTGCTCGACGAGCCGATGGCGGGGATGGGGGGCGAAGAATCGGCGCGCATGGTTGACCTGCTGCGGGCCCTGAAGTCCTCGAAGAGTATCCTGCTGATCGAGCATGACATGGATGTGGTGTTCGCCTTGGCCGACCGAATTACCGTCATGGTCGACGGCAAGGCGATTGCCTCGGGCGCGCCGGAGGAAATCCGCGCCGATGAGAATGTGCGCCGCGCCTATCTTGGAGTGGAGACGCCGGGCGATGCTTGATGTTGCGGCAATCGACGTGTTCTACGGCGCCAGTCAGGCGCTGTTCGCCATGTCACTGTCGGTGAGCGAAGGCGAAGTCGTCACCTTGATGGGGCGGAACGGCATGGGCAAAACGACGACCGTGCATGCGATCATGGGGATCGAGCCAGTTGCCAAGGGCAGCATCACCTTCGCCGGCGCGGCGCTGAACGGTTTGCCGAGCCACAAAATCGCCCAGGCCGGACTCGGGCTGGTGCCGGAAGGGCGGCAGATATTTCCCAACCTCACGGTGCATGAGAACCTGGTGGCGACGGCGGCGGACCGCGCGGCCAGCGCCAATCCGTGGCGCGTCGGGCGGGTCTACGAGATGTTTCCCGAGTTGGCGCGGCGCAAGTCCAGCATGGGCAATCTCCTGTCCGGCGGCGAGCAGCAGATGCTTGCCATCGGCCGGGCGCTGATGACCAATCCCCGGCTTCTCATCCTCGATGAAGCCACCGAAGGGTTGGCGCCGCTGGTGCGCCGCGAAATTTGGGCCTGCCTCGCCCGCCTCAAGGCGGAGGGTCTCTCCATTCTCGTCATCGACAAGAATGTCGAGGATCTCACGCGTCTTGCCGAGCGCCACTACATCATGGAGAAAGGTTCCGTCGTCTGGCACGGCACCAGCGCCGATCTCCGCGCCGACGAAGCCGCCGTGCACCGTTATCTTGGCGTGTAATATATTATTTAATATACTATCTTAAGAAGAAATTACTTGGCCCGCTTCGTTTGCTTCTTTTTAGCTACTTTAGCAGAGGCGCTTTCTGACAATTGCTTGGCGATGCGTTGCGCTCGGTCGACAAATCCACTCAGACCCTCGCCTTCGAAATGTTGCTGGAAGCGCTTCGATTCCTGTGCTATTCGCGCCTTGACGTCGGCCGCCTTCACATTCCCCGATCCGGCCATATTGACGACCATCGCTTCCAACGCCAACAGCCGGCAGGCCTGATCAACCATGAGCATCTCGAGCGCCAATATGAGCTCATCGCGCTTTTCCAACTCGGCTTCAATGTTCTTTGGAATGCTCATCGCCTTATTCTCCTTCATCGCCTCAATTCCCGGTTAGGCTAGTTTCACCGTGGCCAAGCGGAAATCAAGCAGCGGATTCTCAAGCAATCGCAAACGCTTGATTTGGTTTCTCGCCGTCACCTTGGTGATCGTCATCATCATCGTCTACGAAACCAACCAGGAGCTTGGCCGCCAAACCGACCCGCCAAGCGCCACGCAAACCGCCGATTCCGCATCCATCTCAATAGAGAAGGCCCAGTCTGAGGTGCGCAGCTACTACCGCTCACACGAATTCCCGGCCGGTTGGAAAGTGGGCGACACTGACCTGATCGCACCGGACAGGCTGGAGGTTTCGCTCTTTTTCGCCCCCAGTATCGGCACCAGCCGCCACGGTAAAGCGGCCCGGTCCGGTGAAATTACGGCGGCAAACACCTGCCCCGAAGACGCAGCCCTGCGTCAGCGCATTGAACGTTTTTCGCTTTGGATTCGGGTCAACGACAAAACCGGATTGATCGACAGTTTCGCCTGTTAACCCGGCAATGGCTCGATACGGCTCGGACCGGCCGACGCGGCGGTTTTACCACGCCACATGTCGAACAGGTTCAGCGCCTCCGATTTCTCCTCGCTCGACATATGCTTGGCGATCCCCTCGAGCGCGTTCAGCGCGGTGCCAATACCATGCTGCGCAGCGAGTGATAACCACAAATAGGCCTGCACCCGGTCTTTCTCGACGCCCTGCCCGGTCGCGTACATTTGTCCGAGGCGCGCTTGCGAGGGGTAGTGTCCGCCCTCCGCCGCGGCACGGTACCACCGCGCCGCCTTGGCGAGATCCTTGGCCACCCCGGTGCCGTTCGACAACAGCACGGCGAGATTGAATTGGCCATGCGCATCGCCGTTTTCGGCCGCGCGCTCGAACCATCGCACCGCCGCTTCATCGTCCTGCGCAACGCCTTGGCCCATGGCGTACATTGCGCCGATGTTACTCTGCGCCTGAACGTTTCCGCCTTCGGCCGATTTCAAATACCAGCCAAAGGCGGTCCCATCATTGATATCCACACCATCGCCATTGGCGTAAAGCGAGCCGACCCAGGCCTGGGCTTCGGCATCCCCCGCCTCCGCAAGCGGCAACCAAATATCCCGCGCCCCGGCAAAATTTTCCGCCATATAGGCGGCTCGCCCGGCCTTTAGTCGTGCGGCGGGGCTTTTCTCAGGGCGCCGTACTTTTGCTTTTTTTGTAGACATAAACGCAATCCGTATCTTCGTCGCCGTCCATGACCGCCTCGCCATCAGCTTTTAGGCGGCTGAGGAAATAATCCTGAGCCGTCCGCGCGGCTTGAAAGGTCAGGGCCTGTTTGTAAAGCCAAGGATCCTTCTTGCGGTCGACCCGATGGTTCTTAAACAGCGCATTCTCCGGATCATGTGTCACACCGACATAATAGTCGGAGAAATCGCCGCCGAACTCTTTTATGTAGGCCAAAATTTCGTACTTGATCTGTTGAACGCTGTAGACCATCGCGGATCAACTCCGCATCCAACTATCGACCGGGTTGGGAATAAAGCGGTGCGGCCCAATAATATTCATGCTCCGCCAAAATACATTCCACCAGGTACTTTTGGAAGTCATAGCCGCAGGGGCTGTCTTCCTTCGGTAGGCGTTTCACCGCCGTATCGGGCCGCAGCGACGAGCCCCACGCGTCGAATTCCGTCTGACGCAATTCCGCCTCGGCAGCGCTGCCGGCAAGCGCTTCCAGCCACGCGCCATTGAGCTCCGCCAAATCTGCCGCGATAGAATTCATCTTGGCGCTTTGATCGACGAACAAGATCGTGCGCTGCAGAGTCATTGTCGTCGCCGTCGGCTGAAGCACAACGCTCAACACATGGTCCGGCATGAAAGCGAGCAATAAATTTGGGAAGAGCCAGCAAAGCTGGGCGTTCCCTTTCCCGGCTTTCGAAAGCGTCGGCAGCGAGGCATAGCGTGCACCGTAATCGCCCGACAAGTCATACAGTCGCTCCGCATGAGAAGGTATTTCCGCGCGCGCAGGTTTGGCGGCTTTAGCCGCGCTCTTAGACCGCGGTTCAACAACAAACGGAAAAATTAGATTTTCCAAGTAGGCGCGTCCCGCGAGTTTCCAATTGCAGTCACTCTCACTGCGCCGCTCGGATATCATTCTTAGATCAGCACCGAAAATTGGCGCCAACTGCTTTGCCAAGCCCTTAATCTGTTTGGCAAGCGGCTCGCACTCGGGATCGAGATTTACAAAAACGAAGGGGCCCCATACCTCCACGTTCGCCGGCAACAGTCTTTCCGGCCGATCTCCTAAATATTGGCCTGCCAATCGCGACCCTTCGCTCACTTCGGAGGCGTGTATAACGTCGCGGTCCCGGCTGTAACCGCATGACGTAAACGAACATTTCGTCTTTACGCCGGTCTGGCACTGTGCCGGTATGGCCCGGCATCCGCCGTGCTGCGCCTTATTGAAACGCGCAACAAGCCCGCCGTCGGCCTGACGCTCGACATGGATACCGTGATGCCCCAACGTGAACGGCAAAAGGTCTCCGGGATCGGGGATCTGTTGTTCGGCGCCGATACAGACCCAGCTGCGGGTCCAAATTTTTTCGTCTTCGAGGTCTGCGAATATTTTCGAGCGATAAGCTGCGGGCGGCAGGGTTTGCGCACGTCCGAATGGCTTCTGGGCCGCTGCATACAGCTTTGGCTCGACCAGATCCAGACCTTCGTCGAAATATCCTAGTTCGGGATGCAGATTCATGCGCGTCAGCCTGCCTCAAAAGCACTCCACGCCTTCACTAAAAGCAAAGGCGCGAGAAATATTGCGCTCAACCGGCGGGACTATTTCCGCTTCTTGTTCATCGGCGGGTCGTAATCCGCCCGGCCGCGATGTTTAAACGCGCTGTTCGGTGCTGCCGGCAACGGCCCATCCTTGGCGAAGCGATCGAGCACGTTTTTCACCAATCGTGAAATGTTGTTTTTCTTCGGATCGCCATTGTTCCATGGCAGCGAACCGCAGAACGCAATCGAGCTAAATGCGAAACAACCGCCGCCATTGGGTGTTTCATGATAGGCGATGTCGGAACGCACACGTGGATGCTGAGTGCCATCGAGGCCCTGTTGGTTAAAGCCGAAATCTTCCATAACCAGAAGATAGGCCTCTGTATGTCGGCCGGCTGATGTCGCACCCACAAGTGTGTGCGGCGGCGAACCAAGCATGGTATCGACGATATCAAGCTCTGTGCCTGCAGCGCCGCCACCGACCAAGCCGAAATTACCGATCTTTTCGCCATACTTGATGCCCTTGAAGGCCCAGGCGATTCGTGGATCGTTACTCTCCTCCGTCCGCGAATAGTAGCTCGAGATGTCGAACCCTTCCGACGACATGCCGGTGCCGGCAACGGAATGCAAATAGCGCCCGCGATAGCGCCACATGCCGCCAAGCTCACCTGTGGATTGGTGATAATACTCGCCAGGATCGGCCCGCCACGTACGAATACCGGACTCGCAGCGCCGCATCTCCGTAATGACGCCGCGTCCCAGATGTTCGTAGGCCGGATGAAAGGAGTGCACCCAATAAAAACCGTCGGCGCCCATATACATGAGACGACCGCCCTGTTGCGTATAATCGTGCAAGGCGTCGAGCTGCGGTCCGGAATTGTGCTCTGGGTGCGAGCCTGTAATGACGACATTGTAGTTCTCCAGCCGCGCGAGCCCGTCGTAATTGACATCCTCATCGGTGATGATGTCGTACTTGTACCCCAGCTTATCCAACCAATAGATCAGATGCAGATCGGCCGGATATTGCCACGGCGCTTGCATCAGGAAGTGGTCGTACTTCGGCCGCACGCTTAGGATCGGACGCAGCCGCGAGGAGAGGCAAAGGCCACTGCCATCCGTATGCGTATCGTAAATGGAGCCGCCATATTCGCGGTGCTCGGACAGGAACATATTCTGCTGCTGCATGATTGGCACGCGGTAGACAAGTAATTCCGCGCCACCCGCATTGTTGGCCAGATGCTCGTTGGCATAAGCCATGTAGCTGATGGTCGGAATCATCACGGCGATTTTCGCCTGTTCCTCACCCACTCTTGGGACGACAAAAAACGGAATGTAATCCTCATCGCCTTCTTTGGTAGTCAGCTTAACGCAGTAGGAATCGCTCTCGAAGCCATTCGGAACGGTCCATTCGAAATCGACTTCCCAACGGGCGTCGTCGACGTCATCATCATGAAAATGGATGGCGCCATATTCCTGCTGGGCGTGCTTCCAATCAAAATTATTGCCAGAGAAATTGTGACCGGTCATGGCACGCGTTGGGCAGTTGACGATTTGAGCATCGAACAAATACGGCCCATGGTCCTTACCAACGGCCGTATTAATGCCGTCAGAAAAATCCCAGGCAGCGACAATCGTCTCGGACAACGCATTGGTGGGGCCGGAATTGCGTCGTTCGGTCATACCGCGCTGGGCGCCGAGTTTCATCGTCTCGATTTCCGCCCGGCTCAGCGCCCGGTTACAGATTCGTGGGCTGTCGATCTTGCCGTTGTAGAGGCCGGAGATAACAATCCCGGACGGCACCGATGAGCGCGCAGTCGCAGCGTTGCTGTGCTGACCCGTATAGCCCGCGATGATGACAGGGCTCGAATCATGGCGCGGCGCGGCAGCCTTGACGGTCGCGGGCCTCACGGCCGGATCCAGCGCATAAACAATTTGCGGCTCATGATGAAGCGTCGCCTTGCCGGTTTTCGCGTCATATGTGGCAGCAAGGAAATGCCATGCATGGTCGCGCAAAGGGGCACCGGTGGTGATCTTCTTGCCATTGATTCTGAGTTCGGCACAGCCATCTTCATTGATAAAGAGACCGTAACCCTTGTTGTTGTGCCATTTCGTGACCAGACCCTGAGCGCCATGCTTCCAATATTTAGGATGCGTCTTCGGCGCGGTGGGCCACACCCAGCACTGCAGCGTGAAGCTTTTCAGATGAAATTGCGGTTTATCTTCGACAACGCCGTAAGAACCGCTATGGATAACCTGCTTTCGGCCCTTGTAATTACCGCTAATCGAACTTCTGACGGACCGTTCAATTAGGCCGGGGCCCCGCGGGTTTGTATCGCCGTGAATCATCTTCACGAGCTTGGCATTGTATCTTTTCGGCCCGTCGCAATTCACGTGAAAGCGGATTGTATCTCCCGGGTGCACGCCGAATTTATCGGCGTAGCCAGTCAATCTCATCCATGCCATCGTACTGCCTCCCATTCCAAGCGCGCGCCCAGCGGCCCACCCTGTATTGGTTTCATGTTAGATGCCGCGCTTAATTTACTATCTAGGAAATCGCCCACATATCGTCGCGGCGCTTCCAGCCCTGGCGGAAATCTTCGGGATAGCCATCCGATTCCGAAAACTCATCAAGACGCATCAAGAAAATATCGTGCTGCGGGTCCTGCTCGTTGTCATACACTTTGCGCCCGACGAATTTTGGCGGCACGCCGCGGATTCCTGAGAGGCGGCCGATTCGCCATTCTTTTTCAACTTTGGTGCAAATGACCACCAGCTTATTCGTGGCGGGTTGCGCACGCATCCGCAGCAACACACGATTGAGTTCAAAATCCTCGTGTATGCCCCCGCTGACATCCGTCGTGTCGCCCGGCGTCTTACAGCGCAATATCGTGCATCCCGCCACACCCTTCATCGAATCAATACACGCCCGATGTTCCTTGATCATGCGTGCTCTTTCGGGGCTTCCTTTTGGAGCAATGCGTATCATTGATGCCTCCTCTTTCTTGAAATTCCGTCTGTGGCGACAAATTCTCCGGGCCTAACTGAGCCCTCAAATCGTTAAATGTTTCTCCACAAGTTCATCCGTCAATTCGGCTATCGGACCGCGCGCCACGATGCGACCGCGATCCATGATGACGAACTCATGCGCCAGATCCCTGGCGATCTTGATATGTTGCTCAGTCAACACTAACGTTAATCCGACTTCGCGGTTGAGACGCTGGATCGTGGCCTCGATTTCCTGAACGATATTAGGCTGAATTCCCTCTGTGGGCTCGTCCAACAGCAAGATTTTGGGGTCAGTCGCGAGCGCGCGAGCGATCGACAACTGCTGCTGTTGACCGCCCGAAAGCTGACCGGCGCGCTTATCCAAATTTTCCGCAAGATAAGGAAAAAGCTCTAGGCACATATCCGGGATGGCGCGCTTTTGGTCGTGGCGTGCGAAGGTGCCGAGCAAGATGTTCTCACGCACCGAAAATTTCGGCAGGATGCCACGGCCCTGGGGGATATATCCGATACCGGCGGAAGAGCGCTCGTGCGTCTCCTTGTGGGTCGCATCTTCACCTGCTATCGAAATCTTACCCGTCATGCGCGTCGTCAGGCCCATGATGGTACGTACAAGCGTGGACTTGCCGACGCCGTTACGTCCCAGAACGGCAACGCAATGCCCCTCCTCGATGCCCAAGTCTATGCCCTGAAGAATCGGCGTTTTGCCGTAATATGACGTGACATTTTCCAGGCTAAGCAGCATCGGTGATGCCTTCCGAGCCGAGGTAAACCTCTCTTACTTTTGGGTCGTTCTCGACTTCTTCCATCGGCCCTTCCGCGAGCGTCTTACCCAAATGCATGAGGGTGATGACGTCGGCGATTTCACGCACGAATGCCATGTCGTGCTCGACCACCACCAGCGTCTGTTCACCCTTCAGCCGATTGAAAATTTCCGACGTTTTTTGCGTTTCCTGCTCCGTCATGCCAGCGGTGGGCTCATCCATGAGCAAAAGCTTGGGATTCTGAGTCAGCACCATACCGATCTCGAGCCACTGCGTTTCACCATGCGAAAGATTGCCGCCTTGTTCGCCCAAGCGCTCCTGCAATCCAACAATTTCGACGACTTGGTTTAGACGCTCGCGCCCGTCTCGGCGGCCAAAACGAATCATATTGGCAAACGGATCGGTATTATTGCTGAACGCCACCTGAAGATTTTCGCGGACCGTCAGGTCTCTAAATACGGCCGGCACTTGAAACTTCCGGCCGACACCCTGTTTGGCGATCTTGTCTTCCCGTTTGCCCGTAATATCCCGGCCATTAAATATAATTGTTCCGGAAGTGGCCTTCTGCCGGCCCGTGATCAAATCGATCGTCGTGGTCTTGCCGGCGCCGTTGGGACCGAGCAAGCAACGCAACTCGCCTTCCTCGACTCGGAAATTGAAGCCGTCGACGACCTTGTACGCGTCATACGCCTTTGTCACATCCTTGAGTTCAAGGATTACCGCCACTTTGAACCTCTACTC
>PTKB01000004.1 GCA_002937555.1 Alphaproteobacteria bacterium MarineAlpha10_Bin2
CGGGTCGAGCCCGCCGGCGAGACCAATGCTGACCAGCGCTTCGGCGCCCGCCGACAGCAATTCGCGCGCCGCCTCAGCCGCGCGCGCTGTCCGCGCGCCTGAGATCGCAATGCGCTGTTGAATTCCGGCGGCCGTTAAACAGCGCGCTTCATTTTGCAATCCGCAGATGAGGCCGGCATTGTGAAAGCCATCGGACGGCGCCATGACGCTACATTCCGTAGCGCGTGCGCCGGTCGTTTTGGTCCTTCAGGGTGCGGTAGCGCGCCAACGCCCACAGCGGGAAATAGGCGCTATAGCCATGGTAGCGGAGGTAGAACACGCGCGGAAAGCCGACGGCGGTATGTTCCGCTTCATCCCATTTCGGCCCGCTGCGTTCGGCGCGGAGAAGAAAATTGACGCCGTGTTTGACCGCATCGCTGTCCACCTCGCCCGCCGCCAGAAGGCCGAGCACGGCCCAGGCCGTTTGCGATGGCGTGCTCAGCTTAGTGAAGGATCCCTCGGTGCGCTCGGGATAATAGCTCTCCCCCGTCTCGCCCCAGCCGCCATCATGGCGCTGTTTCGATTCAAGCCACTCGACCGCTTTGCGCACCGCGGCAGAGTCCACCGCAACGCCGGCAATCGCCAGCGCGCATAAGGCCGACCAGGTGCCGTAGACATAATTGGTGCCCCAGCGGCCGAACCAGGAACCGTTTTCCTTCTGCTCGCGCAGTAGAAAATCGAGGCCCTTTTTAATTGCTGGATGTTCCTCGGCGTACCCGAGTTGCGCCAGGAAGCCGATGCAGCGGGCACTGACATCGACGGTTGGCGGATCGAGCAGCGCGCCATGATCGGCAAACGGAATGTGATTGAGATAATATTTATCGTTTTCGGCGTCGAACGAACCCCATCCGCCGTTCGAACTTTGCATGGCTTCGATCCAGGCGGCGGCGCGCTGTACCGGTTCGCGGTATTTCTCCCGGTCGGCGCGGTCGAGCGCCATGGCGACCACCGCCGTGTCGTCGACATCGGGATAATGATCGTTGTTATATTGAAAGGCCCAGCCGCCGGCCGGCGCATCGGGGCGGGTAGCGGCCCAATCGCCGTTAACGCCGGTAATCTGGCGCGCCGCCATCCATTCACTGGTGCGCCGCATCTCCTCCCCGTCCGCTTCCGCACCGGCCTCCAGCATCGTTAGCGCGGCAAGACTGGTATCCCAGATCGGCGACATACAGGGCTGGCAATATTGGCTGCCGTCTTTGGCTTCGCTCAGCAGCAGGTCGAGAGAGCGCCTGACCGTCTTGCGGGTTTCATGCTCGCGCGGATAGCCGATGCTGTCCAAAACCATGAGCAAATTCGCCATCGGCGGAAAAATCGCGCCGAGGCCATCTTCGCCGTTTAATCGCTTCATGCACCAGGCGAGCGCTTCGTCGACGCCGCGCCGGCGGAGCGCCATCGGCATGATTTTTTCATAACCCTTCAACAGCCGGTCGATGCCGAGAAAGACCCGTCCCATCCCACGCTGCTCTTGAAAATAACCCCGCTCCTTAAACGCCGGCGTTACGAACAATTCGGCGATATCGACTTTGCGCGGATTTCTCGCCCGCGGTCGCAACGTCATGAGAACGAGCAGCGGCACCAGGGTGGTGCGCGACCAATAGGAAATCTTGCTGAGGTGAAACGGAAACCAGCGCGGCAGATACATGATCTCGATCGGCATGGACGGCACGGCGCGCCACGGCACCTGGCCGAACAACGCCAGCGTCGTGCGGGTGAACACGTTGCACCGCGCCGCACCGCCATGGGCGAGCAAGGCTTCCCGCGCCTTTTTCATATGCGCCGCATCCGGGTCGTCGCCGATTAGCTTCAGAGCGAAATAGGCTTTAACGGTGCAGCTGATATTGAATTCGCCGCCATGAAACAGCGGCCAACCGCCATGTTCGCCCTGGCGCGAGCGAATATAGACCGCGAGCCGCGCTTCGGTGGCATCGTCGACTTCATCGAGGAAATGATTGAGCAGGACATATTCGGAAGGGATCGTCGCATCGGCTTCGAGTTCGAACAGCCAATGTCCGTCGTCGCGCCGCGCCGCCCGCAATTCACCGGTGGCATCTTCGATGACGCGTTCCAGTTCACCGTAGGCCACCGATGGAATCGCACCATCTTCAACCGCCGCACGAGTTGGTATGGATTTGTCGCTTCGAACGGATTGCAAGACTTCTGTCACGATACCGGCCGGGCCCAGACCGTCGCGGGCTTAAGCCCTCAAATCGGCCATAGCCGAATTGCTGCCGAGCGTCGCCAGCGCGGTGTTGACGATATCGGTGGTGGTCATGCCGGCATCCTCATACATGCCCTGCGGCGTGCCGTGCGCGATGAAACGGTCGGGCAAGGTCATTGGGCGAATCTTGAGGCCGTTGTCGAGCAAGCCGTCCTTGGCGAGGAACTGCAGAACATGGGCAGCAAAGCCGCCGATCGCGCCCTCCTCAATGGTAATCAACACTTCATGCTCGCGCGCCAGGCGGCGGATCATGTCTTCGTCCAGCGGTTTGGCGAACCGCGCATCGGCGACGGTGCAGGAGAGACCGTGAGTTTGCAATTCATCCGCCGCTTCGAGGCTTTCTTTTAAATGCGCGCCCAGTGAGAGAATCGCGATCGACGCGCCTTCGCGCAAAATCCGCCCCTTGCCGATTTCGAGCGCCGCAGGCACCTCGGGAATTTCAACACCGATCCCTTCGCCACGGGGGTAGCGGAAAGCACATGGCCGGTCATTGATTTCCACCGCCGTCCGCACCATGCGCGTGAGCTCCGCCTCATCTGCCGCCGCCATGACGATGAAGCCCGGCAAGGTGGCAAGATAAGTGACGTCGTAGCTCCCGGCATGGGTCGGACCGTCGGCGCCGACCAGCCCGGCGCGGTCGATGGCGAAGCGCACCGGCAGGGACTGGATCGCCACGTCATGCACGATTTGATCGTAAGCGCGCTGCAGGAAAGTCGAGTAAATCGTCGCGAACGGTTTTAGCCCCTCGGTCGCCATACCGGCGGCAAAGGTAACCGCGTGCTGCTCGGCGATTCCGACATCGAAGGCGCGGTCGGGAAATGCCTTGGCGAACTTATCGATGCCGGTTCCGCTCGGCATGGCGGCGGTGATGGCGACGATATCCTTGTCGCGCTCGGCCTCCTTTATCAGCGCGTCGGCGAACACGCTGGTATAGCTCGGCGCTTTCGCGGCGCCTTTCTTCTGCTCTCCGGTGACCACATCAAATTTTGCCACGCCATGATATTTGTCGCTCGACGTTTCCGCCGGCTCATAGCCCTTGCCTTTTTGCGTCACCACATGGATAAGCACCGGGCCGGGCGTCTCGTCGTCCTTGACGTTCTTGAGGATCGGGATGAGGTGATCGACATTGTGGCCGTCGATCGGGCCGATATAATAAAAGCCCAATTCTTCGAACAGGGTGCCGCCGGTGACCATGCCGCGGCCATACTCTTCGGCCTTGCGCGCCGCCTCGCCCACGGGGCGCGGTAGTTTCTTCGAGAAGTGCTTGGCGATCTCACGCAGGCTGCGATAGGTGTGGCTCGACAGAAGGCGTGACAAATAGGCGTTGAGCGCGCCCACCGCCGGGGCAATCGACATCTTGTTGTCGTTGAGGATGACGATCAGGCGGGCATCCATCGCGCCGGCATTGTTCATCGCCTCATAGGCCATGCCGCCCGACATGGCGCCGTCGCCGATCACCGAAATTACATTGCGTTTTTCGCCGCGCATTTCGCGCGCCACCGCCATGCCCAAGCCCGCCGATATGGAGGTCGAGGCATGGGCGGCGCCAAACGGATCGTATTCGCTTTCGCTGCGCTTGGTGAATCCGTAGAGCCCGCCCGGCTGGCGCAGGGTGCGAATTTTATCCCGCCGTCCGGTCAGAATCTTATGCGGATAGGCCTGATGACCGACATCCCAAATGAGGCGGTCGTAGGGGGTGTTGAAGATATAATGCAGGGCGACGGTCAGTTCGACCACGCCGAGACCCGCGCCGAGATGTCCGCCGGTTACCGACACCGCGTCAATCGTCTCCGCGCGCAGTTCGTCGCAAACCTGTTTCACCTCTTTGATCGAGAGGCCTTTAAGATCCTGTGGCGTCTGCACACGATCCAGTAAAGGTGTATCCGGCATGCTGAGCATCCCCTCCTTGTGGCGCGCGGGACCTTCACGGTTTTTCTTTTCCACGACTCCGCGCCACCAGTAAATTACACCAACTCAGGAAACGAGCAAACGCCTTTTGCTCGAATTCTGTGGAGAAGTTTTTGGTTAAGCTGTTGAAATCGCTTAAATACGGTAGGTGTATCTGAGGCCGAAGGTATCCAGACCCTCATTATTTTCATCGATGCCGGCGTTCGAAATATGATCCAGATGAAGCGATATGCCGTGATGATCGTCGACACGGTAGCCAAACTCTAATGATTCGCGGAAAAGAATCGGCAAGCCCAATTCCTTGCGATCCAACTCTTCGGTGTCGGTTTCGCCGTCATGGAGCGCCAGGCTCAGGCTTCCGCCGGCAAAGAATCCCCACCCCAGATCGAAAATCCAGGTGCCGCCCATATAGAGCTGATTGGTGTTGCCGTCGGTATTGTAGTGGCCGCCGATATGCGGCTCGGGAGATTGCAGAAAATCCCACAACCAGCCGCCAAAGGGCGTAAATCTGATTTCCATATTGACGTCCGCGCCGGATTCCTTGCGGTTTCCGAAAGCGCCAACATCATGCCCGCCGCCGCCGATAACGATGGCGCTCAAGCCGAATTCCTCGCCCGAATCCATCGCTTCGGTGTTGGTGTATGAGGCTCTGGACTCATCCGTTTCCGCTGCGGTGCGCACCAGGAGCGGTGCGGATGCGGATTGCGGAAGGTTGGCTTCGCGCCGCGCAAGATCGGCATACCCCGGAAACGCGGCGGTGACGGCGTTGGTGACATAATTACGATGTCGCGGTGCGGATGCCATCGCGGTGCGGAGAATAGCAGTGGCGTCCCGGGGGTAGATTGCCAGCGCCGATATGACGCTCGCGCTCAGCCGCGTCGACGCGGCTCGGCGCTCAAAAAGTGGTGTCGTCGCCGTCGCTTCCGCGCGTTCCGCCGCCCTGCCAGCCGCAGCGATGTCGCGCAAAATATCGCCCGGTATCCCGGGTTCCTGAGCCGCCACGCCGCCGCTCAATACCGCGCCCAGCCACAATCCACCCGCCACGATCAGGGCCCGCCAAATCACCGCCATACGAATCCTGCTTCCAAAACCAGTTTCGCTTCGCTTGTAGTGTTTCGGCGTCCGACTGGCAACACAATGGTAATTTTCGCAGTGTTTCAGAATTCAAAATGGCAGGCCGTCGCGGCGCTTGTGGCGGTGGTAGGTCAGCGCCAATTCGATGCAGTGGCGGAGCGCGTCTTCGGGCGGGTCTTCATCGACGTTGAATTCGACGCACCGCTTACCGTCAAAGCGCAAAACGTCCGCGTAAAATTCCCGATAGGTCGCCAGCAGCGACGTTTGGCAATGAACGAACAGGCAATATTGACCCGGCTTCGATTTGTTTTGGTCAACGCGGATGGTGGTGCCGCTTTTCGATTGGCTCGTGAGATAGCTTGGCTGGCCCCATTTCAAGGTTTCGTCCAAGGGGCCGACTCCTTCGAGCCCCGCCGCCGTCTCGAAGATGAGTTGGCGCAACCGCATTAGCTTCGCTCTGAGTTCGTTGGGATAGCCGCGAAAGACCTGTTCGACGGCCGAACTCTGAAACGGTTTCATGCCAGCAATCTCCACAGGCCATTTGCACGCCGCGCGAATGTATTATGACCGGAACAATAGCGGCGAAGGAGTGACGCGATCATGAAGCCTGTCCTCATCTACATCACAACCGCGAGCGAGGCGGAAGCAAAAGAAATCGCGCTCTCTCTTCTAAACGCGCGCTTGATCGCTGCGGCGAACATCATCCCGGGCGCCATCTCTCTCTATCGTTGGTGCGGCGAAATCGAGGAAGCATCGGAATGCGTGTTGGTGGCGAAAACACGCGGCGAACTGGCGGATGCGGCGGTCAAACAGGCCGAGAAAATGCATTCCTATGAATGCCCCGGCATCCTCGTGCTTCCGGTATCTTCCGGCAGCGAAACCTATTTCGATTGGATCGCCGCCGAGACGGGCGATTTGAAATAGCCGTTTTCGGCGAACCAGCGCACCGCGTCCGTCAATGCTTCTTCGGCGGAGCGCGATGAAAAGCCCAGATCGCGCGCCGCCTTGGCGGAAGAGAAGAACATGCGCTTGCGCGCCATTCTTAATGAATCGACCGTCAGGCGGGTTTCCGTTCCGCTGAGACGCGCCCACCCTTCCGCGGCATAGGCAAAAGGCAAGAGCATACGGTTCGGCAAACGCACGCCGGGCGCCGGACGGCCCGTGATGCGCCCGAGGGTGAGCAGGATGTCGCGGAGGCTCAGGTTCTCGCCGCCGAGGATATAGCGCTCTCCCGGTTTGCCGTGCTCGAACGCCAGCAAGTGGCCCTGCGCGCAATCATCGACATGCACCAGATTGAGGCCGGTATCGACATAGGCCGGCATTCGGCCGTTGACGAAATCGACGGTGATGCGCCCGGTTGGAGTCGGCTTGATATCGCGCGCTCCGATCGGCGCTGTCGGATTGACGATCACCGCCGGCAAGCCGTCGTTCGATACCATCTCGCGCACCGCCTCCTCGGCGAGATATTTCGAGCGCTTGTAATGGCCGGTCATATCGCCGAGGCCGACCGGCAGGTCTTCATCGGCCGGCGTCCCGTCTTTGCCGAGGCCAAGTACGGCGACACTGGAGGTATAGACGATGCGCGCCATCCCCGCCTCGCCCGCGGCACGCATCAGATTTCGCGTGCCGTCCACATTGATATCGTAAATCTCCTTAGGCTTCGGAATCCACAACCGGTAATCCGCGGCAACATGGTAGAGCGCATCGCAACCTTTCACCGCCGCCTTCAGCGAAGCGCCATCGGTAAGATCGCCGGTGACCCGTTCGATATCGAGACCGTCGATATTGCGGCTGTCGCTCCCCTTGCGCACAAGCGCGCAGACTTCCCGGCCCTCGGCCACCAGCAGACGCAAGACGGCCGAGCCAAGAAAACCCGTCGCTCCGGTGATCAGCGTTGTCATTCCGGCGCGATTTCGTGTGGCCGGAATATTTCGCGGCGGTAGCGGATGAGGGCCCACAGCCCGAAGAGCGGCGCCCCGGCTGTCGCGAGAATAAGTATCGGTATAAGGCCGCCGCCCCAGATCGCCGGGCCGATCAGATACATGACATCTTCGACCTCGAAGCCGGCAAAGCGCGGCAGGCCGGCCTGCTTTTGCCCCATCCGGCCCTCGAGAAATTGAAACAGCGCGAACAACCCGGCGACCGATACTCCTGCAACAATTCCCATGATCCAGGCCGCGTAACCGAGCCAGGAATCGGTCAAGCCGATACCGATCGAAACAAACAAAAGAATATGGACGATGACATCGGAGGCGAGATCGTAAAGATGGCCGGCACGGCTGCTTTTGCCGCTGAGGCGCGCCAACTCTCCGTCCATGTGATCGATGAAATTCGAGAGAAAAAACAGCCCTGCCCCCCAATGGATCAACGGCGTCTCGCCATAGGCCAAGCAGCCGCACGCCGCCAGCCCCGACAACAAGCGCAAGCTCGTGATGTGATTGGGCGTGACGCGGGTATGCACCAGCGGGCGCACCAAAAATCGCGCGATGCGCTGATCCCACGGCCCCTTGCGGCGCGGCGCTTTTGGCTTCTCTTCGATTTGCGGTTGATCGGTCATGCGAGCACGGGCGATGCGGTTGCGCCGAATTGGTAGGTGAGCTAAGAGCGTGAGCCATGATTATCCGCGACGAAGCGCATGCCCTGCAACAGCTTCCTGCCCGCAAGGCCGCTCCATGCGAGCGGTGATCTTCGCCGCCGGGCTCGGCAACCGCTTGGGTGGTGCGGCGGAGGAGAAGCCAAAAATCCTGCTGCGCTTCGGCGACAAGACCCTGCTGGAACGGCATCTCGTTCAACTCGGCGCCGTCGGTGTTGAGGAAATTACCCTCGGCGTCGGCCATGGCGCTGCGCATATCGAGACCGAGCTTCGGCGCCTGGGTGCCGCAGATGTGGAACTGGTGCACAACCCGGAATACCGCGACGGCAGCATCGTCACTATGGCGGAGCTCAGCGATGCGATGACGCGCGGCGGCAATATCCTTCTTATGGATGGCGACGTTCTCTACGACCGGCGCATGTTGGAGCGGCTTATGACGAGCCCGCACAGCAACTTTTTTCTGCTCGACCGCGAGGTGGAACCCGGCGAAGAGCCGATGAAGCTCGCAATTGAGGCCGGCCATCCGGTCGATTTCCGCAAAACCCTGGAACTGGTGCATGACTATTACGGCGAATCGGTCGGTTTTTACCGCTTCGACGAAGCCACGGCGCTGGATCTTGTCGAAGCCGCCCGGCGCATTATCGCCGATGGCCGGCGCGGCGATTACATGGAGGAAGCCATCCGCGACGTCCTCCTCGCTTCGCCCGGGGAACGTTTCGGCTTCGAGGACATCACCGGCCTGCCCTGGATCGAAATCGATTTCGCCGAAGATATGGCGCGCGCCGAGAACGAGATCCTGCCCCGCCTTATCGCCGAGGACCGATAATCCTAGAGCGTGCGCAAAAGGGCGTAGAAGACCAGCGACAATTTCTGAAATTTGCCGAATTTGTCGCGCGGGCCGTCAACGCGGAAGCCGCCGGCCTCGATACGGTCGAGATAGGGCTCGTAGACGCCGCGCATGAGAAGAGCCGGGCGCATGCGGCGGCGCTCCGAAGCCGGCATGGCGCGGGCGGCTTCGGCAAAGCGCCGGCGCGCCATGGCGCCGATCGCCGCGCAAACTCTCTCAACGCCAGGGGCCCGAACGATCTCTTCCGGGGTCACGCCTTCCAGCCCGTGCGCGGCGAGCAGTTCGGACGGCAAATAGATGCGCCCGCGCTCGGCGTCCTCCGCCACGTCGCGCAGGATATTGGTGAGCTGAAACGCATGGCCGAGATGAAGCGCGAATTCCGGAATTTTGGCGGAGCGGTAGCCGAAAATCTCGACCGATAACAGGCCGACGCAACATGCGACGCAATAGCAGTAACGTTCCAACTCGGCCAGGGTCGGCCGCAACATGGCGCCGGAACGGTCCATCTCGAAGCCTTCGAGAATATCGAGAAAATGCCCCTTCGATAATTTGTAGCGCCGGATGGGCGAGACTAGGGCATGGCTCACGGGATGGCTCGGACGCCCGTCGAACAGCGCTTCGACTTCCTCTCCCCAAGCCTTGATCAGCGCGCCGGAAAGCGCGTCATCTTCGATTTCGTCGGCAACGTCGTCGGTCTCGCGGCAAAAGGCATAGAGCGCCAACATGGCCTCGCGCCTGGGTCGCGGCAGCACCATCATAGGCAAAAAGAAAGACGAGCCGGACGCGCGCGTAACCTCGGCGACGTAGCGCTTGGGATCGTCGGTGGGCGGTATCGGCAGGCCGTCAAAATCCGCCGGCAGATTCCCGGCCTGGCCGGCGTTTACCATGCGCCGAGAACACCGCGCAGGCCGCACAGCAGCCAGCCGGCTTTGCTCACCTTGACACGTCCGGCGACCGGATCTTCCCGCCGCAAGCGCGCAGCCAACGCCCAAGCGAGCTTAAGAATAAAAGCGCTCTCCCAGCGGAGGCCCCGGCGGCGCACGCTTCCCGGCATGATTTCGGCGCGCTTGAGCAGCTGTTCCGTCTCGTCCAGGCAGCGGTTGATAACGTTGCGCACCGCCGGCGTCGCGTGGCCGAGCGCCAAATCCTCGACGCTACCGCCCGCCTCTTTGAGCCAAGACTCGGGCAAATAGACGCGGTCGAGCGCCAAATAGTCCTTTTTGCAATCCTGCAAATGATTGAGCATCTGCAAGGCACAGCAAAGCGCGTCCGAGCCTTCGATATCCGCGTTTTTCTCGCCGTGAATATCCATCATCACCCGACCCACCGAGGCGGCGGAGCGCATGCAGTAGTCCATCAAATCATCCCAATCGCGGTAACGCAGCTTAGTCGCGTCCTGGATAAAGGCGGAAAGCAGGTCGCGCCCATTGACCGCCGAGTTGCCGGTTTTCAACAGGCTTTGGTGATAGGGCAGCGCCCAATCCGGCAGCGACGTTTCATCGACGGCAAGGGCGCGCTGCACAGCTTCGAGCCGCGCCACCTTCTCTTTCGCCGCGATATCCGGCGAATCGGCGATATCGTCGGCGCGGCGGGCGAATGTATAGAAGGCATGCACATGCGGGCGGAATTCGCGCGCGATAAGAAATGAACCGACGGGGAAATTTTCCGAATTGGCGTCGATCAATTGCCGCGCATCGTCGCCGGATTCGATTTCGTCCGCCATCCGCCCGGTCATTTCGCTGTCAGCCACATCAACCGCCATTAATCTTGGAATTTAGAAAATGTTCAGTATTAATTGAAAATATTAAATTCTATCGATTTCTTCTGCGGCGGCTGCCCGCGTCCGCGCGTCGATCTCCTTGACCGCATCGATCGACGTCACGGCGTCCTCATCATGGCGTTCCAGGCAGCTTTCGACGACGCGCGGAATATCCATAAAGCCGATATTTTCATCGAGAAAACTTCGCACGGCGACTTCGTTGGCGGCATTGAGAACAATCGCCGCAGCCGCACCCTCGTTCAACGCTTCCTGGGCGAGCCGCAAACAGGGAAAACGCTCTAAATCGGGCTTTTCGAACGTCAATGTCGCCAATTCGGCGAGATCGAGTTTGGCGCTCGGCGCGCTGATGCGCTCCGGCCAAGCCAGTGAATAGGCGATCGGCGTGCGCATATCGGGCGTGCCGAGCTGAGCCAATACCGAGCCGTCGATATATTCCACCATGCTGTGGATCACCGATTGCGGATGCACCAGCACATCAATTTGCTCTGCCGTGACGGGAAAGAGATGAAAGGCTTCGATCATCTCGAGGCCCTTGTTCATCATCGTCGCCGAATCGACGCTGATCTTCGCCCCCATATCCCAATTGGGATGCGCCACCGCCTGCGCCGGAGTGGCCTGAACCATATGTTCCAGCTCAGCGCTGCGAAATGGTCCGCCCGAAGCGGTCAGAATAATTCGCGACACGCTGGCGTCGCGCTCGAAATCGAACACTTGGAAGATGGCGTTATGTTCGGAATCGACCGGCAGCAGGGTCGCGCCGGCGCGCGCCACTTCGTTTAGCATCAGGGCGCCGGCGCACACCAGACATTCCTTGTTGGCGAGGCCGACAATGGCGCCGCGCCTGACCGCCGCCAGGGTCGGGCCGAGCCCGGCCGCGCCGACGATTCCGGCCATCACGAAATCGGCCGGTGCGTCAGCCGCTTCCTCCACCGCCTCGGGCCCCGCGGCAACGCTGATATTTGTGCCCGAAAGCGCGCCTTTGAGATCCTGGTAACGGCTGGAATCGGCGGTGACGGCCAGTTTTGCGCCGGTTTGCCGCGCTTGCTCGGCCAACAATTCGATATTGCTGTGAGCGGTCAACGCCTCGACCGTGAAGGAGTCTCGGTGGCGCTGCAGAAGGTCGATAGTATTGCTGCCGATCGAGCCGGTGGAGCCTAAAATCGTCACGCTGCGCGGCTCGGCGTCGCGGAGAGGCAGGCTTACGCCCGGCGTATCGCTGGCAATTTTCGCCGCCGCTTCCATTATGCAGACTCCACAGACCACACCCCATTCGGCACTTGAAAGGCCGGTTGCCGTGATTCTCGCAACAGCTTGCATGTGACGCAACCAAAAATGGTTTATATGAGTTTCAAGGAGGAGCGATCATGGATTTGACACAACAGACCTGCGTCCCATGCCGCGGCGGAATCGACCCGATCGAGCCGTCCCCGGCGCGCGAATTGCTGGCCAGTACACCGGGCTGGGAATTGCTCGACGATGCCACCAAGATTCGCCGCGATTTCAAACTGGCGGATTTCGCCGCCACCCTGGCATTCGTCAATAAGGTCGGCGATCTTGCCGAGGCCGAAGGCCACCACCCGGATATCACCTTCGGATGGGGCTATTGCAGCGTGTTGTTTTACACCCACAAGATCAAAGGCCTGCACCAGAACGATTTCATCATGGCGGCCAAGGTGAATGACATAGCCGAGGCCGGTTAACCGCTTGGGTCTTAGACGGCCATTTCCCCCAAGGTCGAGAGCACGCGCTGCACGCCATCCAGGCGCTGGTCCGCCACCGGCCAGTTGCGTGTGATCACCAGCTTGTTGTCGGGGCGGAATCTCAGGCCATGGGTCGGATTGGCGACATGGGCGATCAGCCGCTCGGGATCGATCGCCGTATCCGACCGGAATTTCAGCACCGCACCCTTGGGTCCGGCATCGATTCGCGCCACGCCGGCGGCGCGGCACAGGCGCTTGATGGCGACGATATCGAGGAGATAACGCACCTCTTCTGGCACCGGGCCGAAACGGTCGGCCAGCTCGTCGATAAATTCCTCTATCTCGGCACCGTCCTCCAAGCGCGCGACGCGGCGGTATAGCGCCAAGCGCACATCCAAATCCTCGACATAGCTTTCCGGGATCAACACCGCCGTGCCGAGGCTGATTTGCGGCGACCATTCGGCGACCGGCGCGTCACTTCCGCCCTCGGCTTCGGCCCGCGCCTGAGCCACCGCTTCCTCCAGCATATGCTGATAAAGCTCGATACCAACTTCGCGGATATGGCCCGATTGCTCGCCGCCGAGCAGGTTTCCGGCGCCGCGGATATCCATATCGTGACTGGCCAAGCTAAACCCGGCGCCGAGGCTGTCGAGGCGGTGAATCACTTCGAGCCGCTTGCGCGCCGTCGGCGTCACCTTGTGCGCCGGCGGCAAGGTGAAATAGGCATAGCCACGCAGTTTCGAACGCCCGATGCGGCCGCGTAATTGGTAAAGCTGCGACAGGCCGAACATATCCGCGCGGTGAACGATCATCGTATTGACGCGCGGCAAATCGAGCCCCGATTCAATGATCGCGGTGCAGACGAGCACGTCGAAATTGCCGTCATAGAAATCCGCCATGGCGGATTCCAGTTCGGCCACCGGCAAGGCGCCGTGGGCCACTCCGACCCTGACTTCCGGCGCCAGCTTGCGCACCCGATCGGCGGCGCCGTCGAGATCGGCGATGCGCGGGCAGACATAAAAACTTTGGCCGCCGCGGAAGTGCTCGCGCATCAGCGCTTCGCGCGTCACCACCGGGTCGAACGGCATGATAAAGGTCCGCACCGCCAGCCGGTCGACCGGCGGCGTGGCGATGATGCTCATATCACGCACCCCGGTGAGCGCCATTTGCAGGGTGCGCGGGATCGGTGTCGCACTCAGCGTCAGAACATGTACTTCGGCACGCAGCTTCTTGAGGCGTTCCTTATGCGCGACGCCAAAATGCTGCTCCTCATCGACGATTAAGAGGCCGAGATCGGCAAAATTTATGGCCTTGCTGAGGAGCGCATGGGTGCCGATTACGATATCGATGGTGCCGGTTTTCATGCCGTCGCGGATTTCGGCGGCCTTGCTCGGCTTGACCAGGCGCGACAGCTGCGCCACCCGCACCGGCAAATTCTCGAAGCGCTCGGAGAATACTTGAAAATGCTGACGGCATAACAGCGTGGTCGGCACCAGCACCGCCACTTGTTTGCCGCTCATCGCGCAATGAAAGGCTGCACGCAGCGCAATCTCGGTCTTGCCGAAGCCGACATCGCCGCAAATCAGGCGGTCCATGGGCCGCCCGCTCGCTAAATCGCCGAGGCTTTCGTCTATGGCGTTGGCCTGGTCGTCGGTCTCTGTATACGGAAAGCGGGCGCAGAACTCCTCGAACGTCGCTTGATCGGCCTGCAAGATCGGCGCCGTCTTGAGCGCGCGCTGGGCGGCGATTTTCATCAGCTCGCCGGCCATTTCCTTGACGCGTTTTTTGAGCCGCGCCTTACGCGCCTGCCACGCCGCGCCGCCGAGGCGGTCAAGCGAGACCGGCTGATCGGCGTTGCCGTAACGCGACAGAAGCTCGATATTCTCAACCGGCAACAGCAGCCGGTCGTCGCCCTCATAGAGAAGACGCAGGCAATCATGCGGCGCATTGTCGACGTCGAGCGTCACCAGCCCGTCATAGCGCCCGATGCCATGACCGGCGTGAACCACGAGATCGCCTTGCGATAGCTCCGAGACATCGGCGAGAAATTCCGCCGGCTTGACTCGGCGGCGGCGCTGACGGCGATTGAGCCGGTCGCCGAGAATATCCTGCTCGGCGACCACCGTCAGCGCCGGCGAGACAAAGCCATGCTCCATCGGCAACACGGCAAGCGAGATGGTGCCGTTGGGAAGGCTTTCCGCCGCCTGCCAATCCTCCACCGGGGTCAGAGATTGAACGCCGTGTTCGCTCAGCAGGCGGCCGATACGCTCGCGCGTGCCCACGCTCCAGCCGGCGAGCAGCACTCGCCTGCCGGCCCGCACCTCGGCGTCGAGATGGCCATGCACCGTATCGAACAGATCACCGGTAAGCTTGCTGCGCTCGGCGGTAAACACCCGTCCCTGCCGCCCGCCGGCGTCGAAGATTTGGCGGTCCGGCGCGGCCTCGGCGGTAAACGGCGAGAGCGAAGCGAGCGCATGATGCGCGAGGCGCTCGTCGCGCTCCTCGCGGGTGAGATAAAGCATCTCCGGCGGCAGCGGTTTGTAATCCTCGATCGCCATGTCCGCCATGGCGCCCGGCCCTTCCGTGCGCGCCCGGTAATAATCGTCAATCGCCTCCCAGCGTTCCGAACAGGCTTCTTCGGCGAGTTGGTCGAAAAAGACCGGCGCACCGGGCAAATAATCGAAAATCGTTTCGAGCCTTTCGTGAAACAGCGGCAGCCAATGCTCCATGCCGGGATAGCGCCGCCCGGCACTGACCGCTTCGAACAGCGGATCGGCATTGGTGACGGCGCCGAATTTGCTACGGTAGCCGGCGCAAAAGCGGGCAATCGAGGCGTCGTTGAGAACGACCTCGCTGACCGGTACGAGTTGCACGCTGGCGAGCGCGCCCTCGCTGCGCTGGGTTAGGGGGTCGAATGTCTTGATCGCCTCGAGCGTCTCGCCGAACAGGTCGAGGCGCACCGGCTCGGCCGCGCCGGGCGGAAAAATATCGACGATGCCGCCCCGCACCGCGAAGTCGCCGGCCTCCATCACCGTTCCACCGCGGGTAAATCCATTGCTTTCCAAATAAGCGAACAGACCGTCGAGATTAAGCTCGGCGCCCTGTTGCAATTCAAACGTGGCACGCGACAACGCGTCCCTCGGCGGCACGCGTTGCAGCAAGGAATTGACTGTGGCCAACACCAAACGCGGGCCGTTACCCTCCGTTGCGAGCCGCACAAGCGAGGAAATCCGCTCGCTCACCAAATCATTGCGCGGTGAGATGCGGTCGTATGGCAGGCAATCCCAGGCCGGAATCGAAAGTAGATCGACTTCGGGCGCAAAGAAGGCAAGGCAATCGCGCGTATTGGCGAGGCGGACGTCATCGGGTGCGACGAACAACAGCGGCATCGGCGCGGCCAGCTCGGCAAGCCGGCCCATGACAATCGCGTCATAGCCTTCGGGCATGCCGCCGATGGCGACTCGCCCGGGGCGGTCGAGCGCCAGCGATTGCAAACTCAAACTGTCCGGATTCAAGAGCCGTGCCGCTCCCGGACGAAGGCCATGAGCCGCTCCATGGTCGCGCTTTGAAAGCGTTCCGGTACCGGATGGCGGCCGGTGATCCAATCGAGAATTTCAGGATCGTTGGCGCCGTCCAACAAATCTTCGAGGGCGCCGGTGGCCGCGGCATCCAAGCCATCTCCATACTTCGCCACAAATCCGCCGACCAGAACATCCGTCTCGCGCGTACCGGTATGGCTGGTGCGGTATCTGAGCCGCTTTCTGCGGGTTTCGAGACTGTGTTGCATGAGATTTCCGGCGCGGTTGCGCGCGGGATAATAGGAGAGGCTCGCTCGGTTGTCAGCCATTGCCGCTATGACGGCGCGGAGGTAGCCTCAAGGTGCCATGCGCCCGGATATTCTGAACCCGCTTTTCGCCCCTGTGAACACACTCCCCGGCGTCGGGCCGCGTATCGCCAAGGCCATCGAGCACTGCGCCGGGCCGTTGGTGGTCGACCTGCTGTGGCACCTGCCGAGCGGTCTGATCGACCGCAGATTCTCGCCGACGATTGCGGCGGCACCGGCGGGCGTGATCGTGACGCTGAAAGTACGCGTCGAATCCCATCACAAACCGGCGGTGCGCCGCCTGCCCTATAAAGTGCGCTGTTCCGACGAAAGCGGCGAACTGACCCTGGTGTTCTTCCATGCGCGTGAAAAATATCTGCTCGAAAACCTTCCGGTCGGCGAGATCCGCGTCATTAGTGGGCGCACCGAACGCTATGGCGACGAAATTCAACTGGTGCATCCCGATCACATCGCGCCCGAAGACGAGATCGAGAACATCCTCAGCGTGGAGCCAGTCTATCCCTTGACAGCCGGCTTGAATCTAAAGCCGCTTTCGAAAGCCATTCAGGCGGCGCTTGAGCGCACCCCGGAACTACCCGAATGGTGCGATCCGGCCTATCTCGCGCGCCAGGACTGGCCGCCCTGGAACACCGCCCTCTTGGCGGCGCACCACCCGGACAGCGAAGCCGATCTGGAGGCGAACACGAAGGTGCGCGAGCGCCTGGCCTATGACGAATTGCTCGCCAATCAGATGGCATTGGCACTGTTGCGCGCGTCCTTGCAGCGCGCCAGCGGTTGCGAAACCAAAGGCGATGGGCGTTTGCGCGAGATTGTCCGCACTGGGCTGCCGTTCACCCTCACTGCCGGACAACTATCGGCGATAGAGGAAATCGAAGCCGATCTCATGCAGCCGCACCGAATGCTTCGTCTTTTGCAAGGCGATGTCGGCAGCGGCAAAACGGTGGTCGCGCTCTTCACCATGTTGATCGCCGTCGAGGCCGGCGCCCAGGCGGCCTTGATGGCGCCGACGGAATTACTGGCGCGCCAGCACTTTGCGACGCTTGAAAAACTGCTGGCTGAGAGCGGTGTGACGGTCGCCCTCCTCACCGGGCGCGGCAAGAAAAGCGAGCGCGAAGCGGTATTGGCAAGTCTCGCCGCCGGCGCTATCGACATCGCGGTCGGCACCCATGCGTTGTTTCAAAGCGGGGTGGAGTTTTCCGACCTGGCGGTGGCGGTGGTCGACGAACAACACCGCTTCGGCGTTCACCAACGCATGACTCTGGCGGCCAAGGGCAAGGGCGTCGACGTACTGGTGATGACGGCAACGCCGATTCCGCGCACTCTTATGTTGACCGCCTACGGCGATTTGCAGAGCTCGCGGCTGCACGAGAAACCGGCCGGCCGTGCGGCTGTTGAGACCCGTGTGCTGCCGATCAACCGGCTGGACGAAGTCATCGACGGTATCCAGCGCGCCGTGGAAGGAGGCGCCAGGGTCTATTGGATTTGTCCCTTGGTCGAGGAATCGGAAGCGGTCGACCTGGCGGCGGTGGCGGAACGCCATGCCCAGTTCGAAAACATTTTCGCCGCCCGCGTCGGCCTCGTGCATGGCCGCATGAAAAGCGACGACAAGGACGCCGCCATGTCCGCGTTCGCCGGCGGCGATCTCGACGTTCTGGTCGCCACCACGGTTATCGAAGTCGGCATCGATGTGCCGGATGCCACCATCATAGTCGTCGAACATGCCGAGCGTTTCGGCCTCGCCCAGCTCCACCAGTTGCGCGGGCGCGTCGGGCGTGCCGACAAGGCGGGTAACTGTCTGCTGCTCTACGCGCCGCCGCTCGGCGAAACGGCGCGCGCGCGTCTCGAAATCCTGCGCGAAACAGACGACGGCTTTCGCATCGCCGAAGAGGATCTCAAGCTGCGCGGCGCCGGCGAACTGCTGGGCACGCGCCAGAGCGGTCTGCCCGAGCTTCGCCTCGCCGACCTCGCCCGGCACGGCGAACTGTTGGCCACGGCGCGCGACGACGCCCGTTTGATCCTCGAGCGCGATCCGGAATTGAAGTCCGAGCGCAGCCAAGCGCTGCGCATTCTGCTTTACCTGTTCGAACGGGACGCGGCAGCGCGTTACTTGCGCTCGGCCTGAGGCGGGATTTCCACATCCGCTGCATCGTCCTGGTCTTCGGACGCCACGGCCTCCGGGTCCGGCGGCGACACGATGCCGCCCGAGATCACCAGCTTCACCCCCTCCTCCACCGACATGTCGAGGGTGATGCAGTCCTTGCGCGGCACGAACAGAAGGAAGCCCGACGTCGGGTTCGGCGTGGTGGGTAGAAACACATTGACCATCTCATGCGGCGTTACGCGCTGGACTTCGCCTTGGGTGTTGCTGGTGACGAAACCCAGTACCCAAATCCCCTTGCGCGGATACTCGATCAGAACGACCTCGCGGAAGGCGCCTTCGGATTGCGCCAGCACGGCATCGAAGATCTGTTTCAGCACGCCGTAAATCGTGCGCACCACGGGCACGCGCGCGACCATGTTCTCGCCCATCCGGACCATGAAGCGGCCGAAAAAATTGGTCACCAGGAAGCCGATTATGGTGACCACCAGCAGCACCACGATGACGCCGATGCCGGGCACGCTCACACCGAGCACGTCTGAGGGGTTGTACGCGTCCGGAATGAGCGGCACCACGGTGTGGTCGACAAAGGCGACGAACAGCCAAATCAGCCAAATCGTAATGCCAACGGGTGCCGAAACGACGATACCGGTGAGAAAATAAGTGCGCAGACGGGCAAGCAAGCCGCGTTTGCGTGCGGGCTTGATCAGCACCGGGCGTTCCCTGCTGCCGGTCTCCGGTGTCGAATTCTTATCGGTCTTTTTCGCGTTCATTCGTCTCTATCCGGCCCGCGTCATTCAGGGTCGTGGCGATTACAACATTATTTTGCCGCCGACATGTATGCAAAAGATCGTTGTGACAGCGGACACAGAAGCTTTCGCGGCGGAAATTCATAACTAGAATAGACATGGTGGCGCGCCGAGTTGGCGATTTGCAGGGACACGAATGCAGGGACATGAATATGGAATCCAACGGTGGAATAGAGAACGCGCGCCTTGGCGCGCTGGCGACGGCCGTTCCCGATCATGTGTTGAACCAAGACGACGTCATGCGCGGCGCGGCGAAACTGTTCAAAGGCTCTTTTCACGATTTCGACCGGCTGATACCTGTGTTCAAGAATGCCGCCATTGGCACCCGCCATTCCTGCGTTCCCATCGACTGGTACCTGGAAGAGCACAGCTTCGCCGAGCGCAATGCGCTGTTTGTCGAGAACGCCGTCGATTTGCTTGAGCAGGCGGTGCTGCGCTGCCTGGAGCGCGCCGGCCTCGCCATTGCGGATGTCGACGTCTTGGTGGTCGCTTCGACGTCGGGAATCGCCGCGCCCAGCCTCGATGCGCTGTTGGTCGAGCGGCTTGAGATGCGGCGCACCGTTCAGCGCTTGCCGATCTTCGGTCTCGGCTGCGCCGGCGGCGTTATCGGCATGGCGCGGGCGGGCGCCCTGGCGCGCGCCATGCCGGGCGCCAATGTCGTCTTCGCGGTGGTCGAATTGTGCGGTTTGACCTTCCGTTTCAAAGACCGGAGCAAGAGCAATGTGATCGCCACCGCATTGTTCGGCGACGGCGCCGCAGCCGCCGTGGTGAATACCGAGATGTCGGGGCCCGAACTTTTCGCTTGGGGCGAGCATACCTGGCCGGACACGCTCGAGATCATGGGCTGGCGCATCGAGGATGACGGCTTCGGCGTGCTGTTTTCGCGCGACATTCCCAATCTGGTGCGCTCCAAGATGCGCCATGCGGCCGAGCAATTCCTCGCCGATAACGATCTTGCGCTCGAGGATATCGACGAGTTCGTCTGTCATCCCGGCGGCGCGAAAGTGCTGACGGCGTTGGAAGAGGCGTTCGGCCTGCAAAGCGGCGGCCTCGCGCATGGCCGCGAGACGCTGCGCCAATACGGCAATATGTCGGCGGCGACAATCATGTTCGTGCTCGAGCGCTCGCTGCAGCATAATGGCGCAAGCGGCGCGCGGCGCCTGATGTCGAGCCTGGGACCGGGCTTCACGGCCGGATTTCTGGTCCTCGACGGGGCGTGATCGCCGCCTGGATAATTCTCGCCGCCGTTCTTGCGCAACGCCTCGGTGAGCTTGTTTATGCGCGGGCCAATACACGCCGGCTGCTGGCCAAGGGCGGCACCGAGTTCGGCGCCGGCCACTATCCGCTGTTCGCACTGTTGCACAGCGCCTGGCTCGTGGCGCAGGCGCTGTGGCTGATCTTCATGGGTCTGGAAAATGTGATTTGGCCGCTGGTCGCGGTCTATGGCGCCTTGCAATTATTCCGCGCCTGGATCTTGTTGAGCCTGGGAGAGCGTTGGACGACGCGGGTAATCGTTTTGCCGGATGCGCCCTTGGTCCGCGCTGGGCCGTACCGTTTTATCCGCCATCCGAATTATTGGCTGGTGTGCGCCGAAATCGCGATCCTGCCGTTGATTTTCGGCGCTTGGCCTTTGGCGCTTGCCTTCTCAATCCTTAACGGCGCGTTGCTGTTCCATCGTATTCGTATCGAAAACGCCGCGCTCAATCAGCTCCGTTAGCGTCGTGTTATATCGACAGCCCAATGAGGCACAGTAGAGATGCGAATATGCCGTTGGTCGTATTGCACGGTGCGGCGCGCTTGAAAAAGCCACCCTTGCTCGGCTCATTATCCGCATTCGTCGGCGTTTCCAAACGTGCGGCCCAGGACGGGCCCACCGTCGACAACGCCAGCGCGAAAGTGGCCGGTTTCACCGAACTCCGCTTTCTCGCCATGATCTTCCTCCATCCAAATGTTGGTCGTTTCTGCCTACAAATTGTTAGATGAGGGGGCTTCGGAATTAACCAAGTGACAGAAGTCACAATCCATACAAATAAAGTTTACCGGCACCGATTTCACTCCCGAATGATCTATCCGGTGAACATTATTTCACTACGAATGAAACTATTTACCGCACGCTATCCGGGCGAACTCGGCCCTCCGTCTAGGGCCAGGCGGCGGCTCTCAGACCGTCGGGGACGATTTCGGCAAAGAAGCGGAAATAACCGCCGTCTTGCGCGACCGCCGGCCTGGGCCGGAATTCGGTTTCTTCGGCGGGCAAGTCGCGTGCTTCCGGGAGGGCGACCTTGGTGCCGTCGAGGCGTTGCAAAACGTCAACGAAGCGAATGTTGGCGAACTCCGGTGACGGATGTACCCAGGCATTGAGGTGAAAGCGGTTGCCTTCGCAAGCGCTGACGAGCCAATAGAACGAATGAGAGTCGAGGATCTTGCCGAGCGGCGGGCTGTCGAAAAAACCACTGGCCTCGAGCGACGTGCGCAACAGATTCATTTCCACATCGTTCAATTGGGCTACGGCGCGTTTGCCCGACCATGGCCAATTGGGAAAGTGGAGAAGAAAATCCGGGCTCACCTTGGATGACAATATTTCGGCATCGATCATCCCGCCGCCGCCATCGGGAAGTCCGTTAATTTCGTAGGTGCGCACCTGTTCGGAAAAGATCGCGTTATAAATGAAGCGGTATCGCGGCGGCGCGTGGCTGCGGCAAGATTCCTTCAAATCCTCGCCGGCGAGATAGCTGAACCATGTAAACCGCCGCTCAGCTGCGTTCTCCGGCCGCTCGACATATTCGCACGCGCCGAGAACCAACGCCGCGCAGAACATAAGCAACATTCGGCGCGCTCGCCCGAACGTTGAATCGATGTGACGCCCTTTCATACCGAGGCGCGCGGTTCAGGAGGCGTGCTGCGCGAGGCGGGAATCCGGGTTGGGCATGACCGCGCACGGCATGGTCACCGCCTTGAGGGAGATGCACGCTTTCTTCGCCTCGACTTTGTGGAGGCCGAGAAATCGTGCGCGATAGAGAATGTCGCCGCGCGTCATTTCGATCGGTGTCAAGGCGGCGGAGGCGTTGGCGAGCAAATCGGGAAGCCGCGTGGAGACCACCCGCAAGGCCTTTTCGGCAGCCGAGATGGAGCGGTACGCGCCGATTTGAATTGCCCATTGGCCGGCAACGGGGCGCGGCGGCGTGGGCAGGAAAAGGGCCGAGGTGATTTGTTTCCGTGGGTCCGGTTTGAACATCGGCAAGGGAATCTTGCGGCTGTTCAATGCGGCGAATTGTTTCACGCCGAGGCGCTTATCGCGCTGCGCCATGCGTTCGAAAGCGAGATCGAGAAGCTTGACCATGTGCTGATCGCGTGACTTTGCGGTGCGCCCGCCAAACACCACGGCGATGACGCGCCGGCCATCGCGCACGGCGGACGCCACCAGATTGAATCCCGAAGCGCGAATATATCCGGTCTTCATGCCGTCCATTCCCGGATATCGGTTCAACAAATTATTATGAGTGCGATGGGTTGTTCCGCCGTAGGAAAATGATCTGGTGGAGAAATATTCGTAGTAGTGCGGGAAATCCCTGAGAATGGCCATCGCCAGCACGCCCATGTCGCGCGCCGAGGAGAGTTGCTTGCGGTTGGGAAGCCCGGACGCATTGCGGAACCGGGTCCGCTTCATGCCGAGCGCCCGCGCCCGCGTGGTCATCGCCGCGGCGAATTCCCACTCGGTGCCACCGATCGCTTCGGCGACGACGGTGGCAACATCGTTCGCCGATTTTGTCGCCAGCGCCATGATCGCTTGTTTTACGGTAATGCTGCTGCCGCGCTTCAGGCCCAGCTTCAATGCCGGCTGGCCGGCGGCTCGCTTCGAGACGGACAGCTTGTCGCTCAACTGCATGCGCCCGCTATCGAGTTCCGCGAACAGCATGTAAAGGGTCATCATTTTGGTGAGCGACGCCGGATAGTTGCGCGTATCGGCATTGCGCGAACGCAGCACTTCTCCGGTATCGGCATCGAGAATGATCGAGGCGTAACCCGCTTCGCCCGGTTTGGCGCTTGTGAGCAGCAGCGTCATTGCCAGCACCAAAACCGCGGCGCAGGAAACCATCAGCCGAAAAACTGCCGATCCTCTATTTCTGCGTCTGTTCGCCACCAAATTGCCCGTCACGTTGGTTTTCTCGCGAATCAGGATTTGCCTCTTATGAAGCAGAATAGATTCGCCCGTCAAGTTTAACACCCGATTAAGACATCTTAATTCATGCGACGATTATTTACATTTCTCAGTCATTAGCGGCAAAATCGGGCGTTTTTCTGTGCTCGGGATTGGCCGCTTCGAACGCCTGGGCGGCGCGCAGAACACTGACCTCGTCATAATGCCGCCCGACAATCTGCAAGCCCACCGGCAGGCCGTTCGAGGTAAAGCCGCAAGGCACGGTGGCCGCCGGCTGTCCGGTCAAATTAAAGGGATAGGTAAATGGGCTCCAATCATCCCAGGACGACCCGTCAGAGCCGATCGGCGTATCGCTGCCGAGCGAAAAAGCCGGAAGCGGCATGGTCGGCGTGAGCAGCAAATCATAATTTTGGTGAAATTCCCGCATCATGACCGTCAAGCGGCTGCGCGCCATGGCAGCGCGCATATAGATGTCCATGGTGATCGCCTCGCCTTTCTCAGCGACGGTGCGCAAACCCGGATCGACCAGCTCGCGCTGTTCCGCCGTCATCGCCCGCAACACAAATGCCGCGCCGGCATACCAATGCGCGCGAAAAATATCCTGCGGGTTCTCAAAGCCCGGATCGATTTGCACGACCTCAACACCGAGCGCGACAAAAGAATTTGCCGCCGCGGACACCAGCCCGGCGACTTCCGCATCGACGCTGGCATAACCGAGGTCCGGACTGAAGGCGATGCGCATGCCGCCAATGCCGCCTTCCAAAACGGCGCCGAAATCCCGCGCATCGGCCGGCAAGGCATAGGCGTCGCGGGTGTCGGGCTCGGCCATCACCGTCAGCATCAACGCCGCATCCGCGACGGTCCTGGTCATCGGACCGAGATGCGACAAGGTGCCGAACGGGCTCGCCGGATAAATCGGGACACGGCCGAAATTCGCCTTGATGCCGAAGATGCCGCTAAACGCGCAGGGAATGCGCACCGATCCACCGCCGTCGGTGCCGATATGGAGCGGCCCCATGCCGCACAACGCGGCGACGGCGGCGCCGCCGCTGCTGCCGCCGGGTGTATGTTCTAGGTTCCACGGATTCTTCGTGACACCGGTCAGCGGACTATCGGTGACGCCTTTCCAGCCATATTCCGGCGTCGTGGTCTTGCCCAGCAGCACACCGCCATGCTCCCTGAGACGTGCCACGGCGGGCGCGTCCTCGTCCCATGGCTGATCGCGTGGCGTGGTTTTGGAGCCCCTCATCGTTGGCCAGCCCTCGGCCAAGACCAGATCCTTAACCGAAACCGGCACGCCGTCGATGCGCCCTTCCGGCGCACCGGCAAGCCAGCGCTTTTCCGAGCGCCGTGCTGCCGCCATGGCGCCTTCATCGTCGATCAGGCAGAACGCGTTGTAAGCATCATTGCGTTCGTGAATGCGCTCGAGAACGGCCTCGGTCGCCTGCACGGGCGAAAGATCACCGGCGTCATATGCGGCCAGCAGATCGACGGCGGACATCCGGCAAATCTCGTCGTTCAAAATCTCGTCTCCCTCATATCGCCGCTAGAAATCAGGCGGTTCGATTCCGCTTTCGCGCAATTGCGCGACCAGCGCTTCTTTCAGGCGTGCCAAACCGGCCTGGTCTTCCGCCTCGCAGCGGGCGACCAAAACCGGCTGCGTGTTCGAGGCGCGCAACAGCCACCAGCCATCCGCCGTGCTAACCCTGACGCCATCGATGGCATCGACATCGGCGCCCGCCCCGCTAAGCCGCTCACGGACTTCCTCGATGGCATCGAACTTACGGTCGTCGGCACAAGTAAATCTTAGTTCCGGCGTGTTGACGCGCTGCGGCAGTGAGGCGCGGAGCGCCGCCAGGCTCTCTTCCTCATCAGCGATCACGGCCAACATGCGGACAGCGGCATAGAGCGCATCGTCGTAACCGTAATAACGGTCGGCGAAGAAAATATGGCCGCTCATCTCGCCCGCCAGCGGTGCACCGGTTTCGGCCATTTTCGCTTTGATCAGCGAGTGCCCGGTTTTCCACATGAGCGGCGTCCCACCGAGCCGCGTGACTTCGTCGAACAATACCTGGCTTGCCTTGACGTCGGCGATGATCGTGGCGCCCGGCCGCTCGCGCAAGACCAGGCGCGACAGCAAAGCGAGAATTTGATCGCCCCACAGGATTTCGCCGTCACCGTCGACAATACCGATGCGGTCGCCATCGCCATCGAAGGCAATGCCGAGATCGCACGAACCGGCGCGGACCGCATCGATGAGCTGAACCAGATTTTCGGGCACCGTCGGGTCGGGATGATGGGCCGGAAAACTGCCGTCGATGCGCTCGTTCAGGAGAATATGTTCGCCGGGCAGCTTGGCCGTGAGCAGCGCCATGGCCTCTCCGGCGGCGCCGTTGCCAGCGTCCCAAACCACTTTGAGCGGCGTGAGCGACGCGCTTTCTTCCGCCAAGCGCTCGACATAGCGGTACAGCATAGGATCGTCCCGCTGCGTGCCCGAGCCCTCGCGGTACGCTCCTTCTTCGGCCAGCGCGCCCAATTCCCGGATGCTGTCGCCGAAAAACGAACTTTTGACCAGCATCAGCTTGAAGCCGTTATTGTCGGGCGGATTGTGCGAGCCGGTGACCATGATGCCGCCATCGGCATTGAGGCTGTGAACCGAATAATAGAGCATCGGCGTCGGCCCGAGACCGACGCGGATCACGTCGGCGCCGGACGCATTCAGGCCGGCAATCAACGCCGCCTCCAATTCGGGAGAACTGACCCGCCCGTCATAACCGACGCAGATGGATTTGCCGCCGTCACGTGCGGCAATGGTGGCGAAGGCGCTCCCGATGGCTTTGGCATCGTCGACGCCGAGGGTGCGCCCGACAACGCCGCGAACATCGTACTCGCGCAAGACCGTGGGGTCGAAGCGATGAATTCCCGTCATGCGTCGGCGGCGACCGGTTCGGACGTGGCGCGGCCGACGCTGACATAGTGGAATCCGGCGGCGGCCATCGCATCCGGTTCATAGATATTGCGCAAATCGACGATCACCGGGCTGGCCAGCAACTGTTTGACGCGCGCTAAATCGAGGGCACGGAATTCATTCCACTCGGTCAGGATGACGAGAACATCCGCGCCTTCCATTGCCGCATATGCGTTGGCGCACCATTCGACTCCGGGCAGCAGCTGTTTTGCCTCGTCCATGGCTTCCGGGTCGTAGGCATGTATAGCTGCGCCACTTTCCTGCAACGCCGGAATGATCGTCAGGCTGGCGCTGTCGCGCACGTCATCGGTATTGGGCTTAAAGGCCACGCCGAGAACGGTGATGCGTTTGCCGTCCACCGTACCGCCGCAAGCCTCGACAATCTTGTGCGCCATACGGACTTTACGTTTCTCATTGATTTCGACCACCGCCTCGACGATATAGCTGGGCGCGCCGCTCTCGCGTGCGATGCGCACGAAAGCGAGCGTATCCTTGGGAAAGCAGGAGCCGCCGTAACCGGGGCCGGGGTGCAGGAACTTGTTGCCGATCCGGCCATCCAAACCCATCCCCTTGGCGACGTCATGCACGTCGGCGCCGATCTCCTCGCAAATATCGGCGATCTCGTTGATGAAGGTGATCTTGGTGGCGAGGAAGGTGTTGGCGGCATATTTGATCAACTCGGCGGTTCTCACGCCGGTAAAGACGACCGGAGTCTCGATCAGGAAGAGCGGTCGGTAAAGCTCCGCCATCCGGGCTTTGGCGCGCTCAGATTCAACGCCGACGACGACCCGGTCGGGGCGCATAAAATCGCCGATCGCGGCCCCCTCACGCAGGAATTCGGGGTTCGAGACGATATCGAATTTTGCGTCCGGGCGGCGCGCGCGGATGATGCGGGCAATTTCATCGCCGGTGCCGACCGGCACGGTGGATTTCGTCACCACCACCGAATAGCCGTTCATCGCATCGGCGATCTCCTCGGCCGCCGCGTAAACAAACGACAGATCCGCGTGGCCGTCGCCGCGCCGGCTCGGCGTGCCGACCGCCAACATAACGATGTCGGCCTGCGGCACCGCTTCACCGATGTCGGTGGTGAAGCTCAGCCGGCCGGCAGCGACATTATGCCTGACGAGATCCTCCAGGCCGGGCTCGAAAATTGGGATTTTTCCGGCTTTAAGACCATCGATTTTTTCCTGCACCTTATCGACGCAGACAACGTTGACGCCGAATTCGGAGAAACAAGCAGCGGAGACGAGGCCGACATAGCCGGTGCCGATCATGGCAACATGCATGATGAATTCCTGTCAGATTTTAGTCACGAAGCGGACGGGTTTTGCAAAAACGCAATCAGTTCGCCGCTGAGATCGGCGCGTTCGAGGGCGAAAGCGATATTGGCTTGGAGAAACCCCGCCTTGGCGCCGCAATCGAAGCGCCTGCCTTCGAACCGCAATCCATGGCAAGCGATCCCGTCATCGATCAGTTTGGCCAATGAGTCGGTGAGCTGAATTTCCCCGCCGACGCCGCGCTCCATCCGCTCGAGATAGCCGAACACTTTGGGCTGCAACACATAGCGCCCGATAATGCAGAGATTGGAGGGCGCCTGGCTGGGTTCGGGTTTTTCCACCATGCCTTTGATTTCGATGATCTTGCCGTCATCCGCGGCGACATCGACAATGCCGTAGCGGTTGGATTGCGCGTTGGGAATTTCGGCGAGCGCGTAAACGCAGCCGCCACGCTCGTTATAGACGTCTACCACTTGCGTCATGCAGGGAGTCTTAGACAGCACGAGCTCGTCGACCAGCAGTACGGCAAACGGCTCGTCGCCGACCAAATTGCGCGCACACCACACCGCGTGGCCGAGCCCGAGCGGCTCCTGCTGGCGGGTAAAAGACAGTGCACCGGCGGGTGGAATAAATTTTGTCACCTCTTCCAATTCGGCCGTTTTGCCGCGCGCCGCCAATTCCGCCTCTAGCTCATAGGCATGATCGAAATGGATTTCGATCGCGCTTTTGTCGCGTCCGGTAACGAAAATGAATTCTTCGATCCCCGCCGCGGCAGCCTCTTCGACCGCATATTGAATGAGCGGCTTGTCGACGATCGGCAACATTTCCTTTGGCACTGCCTTGGTCGCCGGTAAAAACCGTGTGCCAAGACCGGCGACCGGAAAGACGGCCTTCTTTACGGGCTTAATCATGCACAGTTAATCCTTGATCTCGGCTCTTCGCGGCGCCGCGCCAGGCCAGTGTTTGTCATCTTTTCCGCTGTCCGGCAAGAGTTTCGCCATGCGCCTGGCGGCGCCTTATTTTCCACCCAGCAAGACTTCCTTGGCCTGATTTATTTTTGCCGCCAAATAGTCGGATCCGCCTTGGTCCGGATGATTTTTGAGCTGAAGTTTGCGGTGGGCTTCGCGGATATCCTCTTCACTGCTGCTCGGCACGAGACCGAGCACGTCATAGGCCTCGTCCCGGCTCATCAGCGTCGCTCCGCCACGCGGAGCGCGCCGGGTTTGCGCGCCGCCATCGCGGTTTCGCCATTCCTCGCCGAAGACCCTGTCGATATAACTTTCGATGAGCCGCGCGGATTGTTCGTCATGCATATTGCATTCATCCAACAGATCGAGGAGTTCGGCCTCGGAAAGGTCGCGCAACTCGCGCCCTTGGAATTGTCCGCGCAGCACCGTGCCGTCCATCTCGCCGCTGTCATGGTCGAGCATCATGCGCAAATAGTCGGTTTCGACCGCGGATTGCTGGCCCGGCGACGGCGTGCCGCTCTGCCCGGGGCCACCGGCCCGCAAAGCGCGAAGGAGAAGCGGCAGGAAAATCAGGGTCAGCGGGATGGCGGCCAATTGCATCTTGCCCGTCACGCCGAGAAAAACCGCCACCGCGGCGCCCAAACCGAGAAAGCCCCACTTCAAGGCCTTGGCGACGCGCGACGGATTGGCGCTCTCGAACCAGCGGACGATCAGCAGTACCGCGACCAGCAGAGCAACGCCCAGTAAGAGATATTTCACCATGCTCTGACGGTTTCCTCCGGCCTTACTTGACCTGGTGGGAGATTTGTAAGGCTGCGCCGCCTTGGCGCTTGCCGAGTTTGTTGAGTGCCCGCCTCCCGCCGGCCGCATAGACGGCGACTGCGCCGAGCAGGCTCTTCAGTTGCGCAGCGCTGTGCGCATCGAATTGCAGATAGGCGCCGCCGGAGAGGCGCGCAATTTGGCGAAACGCCAGCGCCGCCTGGATTTCGCCGCCCTCATGGAACATAAAGGCCGGCACCTTCAACAGGCCAAGCTCACCCGCCATGGCGCACAGATCGTCGACATTCTCTTCCATGCAATCGCCGACGAACACCAGCGCGCCCAATTTTTTACGCTTGGATTCGCGGATTGCATGTTTCAAAACTTTACGGATTTGCGTGTGGCCGCCAAGGCAATAGACCGCGCTCATGTGGCGCACCAGCGCGCGCGAACTGTTGAGCCATTTGGTGGCGCGAAACTCGTTGAAGCCGCGGTAATAAACCAACTGAACGGAGAGGCCGCCAAGGGCTGCGGTAGACTGGAACATTTCCCCCTGAATTTGGCAGGCATGGTCCCAACTCGGCTCGCGGCTGGCGGTCGCGTCCATGGCGAACAGCAAGCGCCCCCGGCCCGCGCCTTTAAGCGGTGCGGGCGTGGCCGCAACCTTGTTCAGGAATCTGTCGATGTCCGACTTGGCGTTGTTGCCTTCGGCCGGCAGCCTGTTTTTCCGCTCTGACATGCAATTCTTCTCTTTTCCGCCGGCGATTCTAACGGCATTGCCGGTAGGTAGATAGGGGGCAAGGGACGTCGTCTCAAGAGGCGAGCGGCGGAAACGCAAAAGGCGCCGCTGGTGCGGCGCCTCGTCGGGTCATGCGTGAAGTAAGAAGTAGCGCGGTGCCTTTACCGCGCGGCAAGCGGGCCTCTATTCGCGGAAGAAATCGAGCAAAGAGCGTTTTCGCGGCTTGGCGGCTTTGCTTTTCACCATCTTTTTGGGCGCCGACGCTGATTTTATTGGCTCGTTTACCATCGGACCGGCAGCATCGCCATTGCCGTTGGGCAGACTGAAAACGGTGGTCTCACGATACAGTTTGGCGGCTTGGTCGAACGCTTCTCGGACCACCTTTACCGACTGGAAATGGCGGGAATCGAATAGATCCCAGGCTTCCGCGACGGCTTCCTCCTCGTTGCGGCAACGCTGTTCGATCATCCAGCGGCCATCTTTGAGGGTCTGAACTTCAAAGACATTTGGGTTTTCCATGTTCTTCGATCCTTTAGAGGCCCGATCGGATTGGACCGAGGGCGTAGTTAGGTCACCTTTCTCGCGGCTCATGAGGCGCTTGCTCACCGGAATAAGTGCCGCCGGTCAAACGCGCTCCATCACGCTAGCGTCGATAATGCCGCTAAAGTGGTTAAAAAAGTGTTTCTTTGGTGCATTAATTCAGAGGGTTAGACAGTATCGGGAAGGAGTGCCAAACGCTCCCCGAGCAGCGCAAAGAATCCATCCGCGTCAATTTTCTCCAATACATTCGCGTTCGCCGCCTGGCCGCTTCGCGCATGGACGTCGCACACCGTTTGGCCGATCGTGAGCGGGCTGGAGATTTCGATATCGACCCGCATGTCCTGGCCGGTGAACAAATCGGGCCGGAGGAGATAGGCGATGACGCAAGGGTCATGCAGCGGCGCCCCTTCGCCGAATGTCTCGATATATTGCGCGCCGTAAAAATCGAGCATGCCGGCAACGCATGTCGCCGCCGGATTGCCGATCGCCCGGATCGCCTCGAGTCGCTCGGGTGTCGCCCGCGCCTGGTGGGTGACGTCAAGGCCGATCATCGTCAGTTTCAAGCCGGCCTCGAACACGATATGCGCCGCGTGCGGGTCCGAATAAATATTGAACTCGGCGGCCGGCGTGATATTGCCGAGCGAGAGGGCACCGCCCATCAGAACCAATTGGCCGATGTTCTCCACGATGTCCGGCGCCATCACGATGGCCATGGCGATATTGGTGAGCGGCCCGAGCGTCGCCAAGGTAATCGGCGCGTCGGCATGGCGCAGCGTATCGACGAGCCAATCCACCGCATGGGCCGCCTCCACCGGGCGGCTCGGATCGGGCAGGCCGGCGCCATCGATGCCGCTCTTGCCATGCACATATTCCGCCGTTTCCAGGATCTTCACCATCGGCCGCGGGCAGCCGGCGAAGACCGCCACCTCGGGCCGGCCGGAAACGTCGCGGATGCGCCGCGCGTTGGCTTCTGTCAGCACCAGGGGAACATTTCCGGCCACGGCGCAAATGCCCAACAGATTGAGCTCCTCGGGCGAAGCCATCGCCAGCATCAGAGCGATGGCGTCGTCCTGTCCGGGATCGCAATCGATGATTAGCGGAAGCGCCTTGGCGGTATTGCTCATAATATGTCCTCGCTGATTATTGGCCGCTCCCCTCACCGATCTTGTCATCGGCAAGCGAGAGAAGCTCCGGATTGCCGCCGGCGGCGGCGGTATTTACAGTCAGTGTGCGTTCGGTGGCGAAACGGTGCAGATAGCGCGGCCCGCCGGCCTTCGGTCCGGTGCCGGACAACCCCTCGCCGCCGAACGGTTGCACGCCAACGACGGCGCCAATCATGTTGCGGTTGACGTAAATATTGCCGATGCGCGCGCGCCCGGCGATGCGCCGGACGGTCGAATCGATGCGGCTTTGTATTCCCAAGGTAAGTCCGTAGCCGGTTTCGTTTATGGCATCCACAACGGCATCCAATTGGCCGGAGGTGAAGCGGACAATGTGCAGGATGGGACCGAAGATTTCACCTTCCAATTGGGAGAGGCCGCTAATTTCGAAAGCTTGCGGCGAAAAATAGAAACCTTACCCGGTATCTTTTCCCGTCGGCGCAACGCCTTGCAACGTCGCTTCGCGCGCGCATCACATCGAGCGCGTCTGCATCGATCAACGGCCCGACATCGGTCGCAAGCAAAAGCGGATCGCCGACTTCTATTTCTTGCAAGGCGCCGTCCAGCTTGGCGATAAAAGCGGCGGCGATTTCCTCCTGCACAAAAACCACGCGCAGGCAGGAACAGCGCTGCCCGGCACTGGAAAAGGCCGAGGTCAGCGCGTCGGCAACCGCCTGCTCCAAAAGCGCGCTGGAATCGACAATCATGACGTTT
>PTKB01000040.1 GCA_002937555.1 Alphaproteobacteria bacterium MarineAlpha10_Bin2
CCGGCGACAGCGCGCAGCCATAGCGCCAGCGCCAGCAACAAACCGATTTGCCCGGCCGCCATGCCACGCGCTTCGAGGAGCAGCGGCCAAAATGGAAACAGCACGCCGCCGACGAGAAAATAGCCGCCATAGAAGACGGCGAGGCGAACAGCCAAGTTGAGCGGCGGCGGGTCGGTCCGGGAGGGCGGCATAAGTTGGATTCTATCTGCTCAGGCGTGGCATAGTGGGAGAAGCGCCCGGCCAGAACAAGCGCGGCGGATCAGGCCAGCCAGGGGGAAACAGAATGAATGCGAAACAGGAGGACAGCTCGGGCGGGGCGAACGATGCCGGCCATATTATCCTGATCGACGGTTCGGGCTTTATCTTCCGCGCCTTTCACGGACTACCGCCACTCACGCGCCCCGACGGCACACCGGTCAACGCCGTGCTCGGCTTTACCAACATGCTGTGGAAGATTTTGCGCGACAGCGAAGCCGAGTATTTCGCTGTCATTTTCGATACCGCGCGCAAAACCTTCCGTAGCGATATCTACCCGGAATACAAGGCGCACCGGCCTCCGCCGCCGGATGAATTGATCCCGCAATTCGATCTCGTGCGCGACGCCACCCGGGCGTTCAATGTGCCGTCCCTGGAAATGCGGGGCTATGAGGCCGACGATCTCATCGCCACTTACACGCGGCTCGCGCGCGAGTCCGGCATGCGGGTCACCATCGTCTCGTCGGATAAGGATTTGATGCAATTGGTCGAAGACGATCACGTTGTGTTGCTCGACCATTTCAAAAACCGCGAGATCGGCGAAGACGGCGTGCGCGAGAAGTTCGGCGTCGGCCCCGAGCGGGTGATCGATGTGCAGGCGCTGGCCGGCGATTCCTCGGACAATGTGCCCGGCGTGCCCGGCATCGGCGTCAAGACGGCGGCGCAGTTGATCAATGATTATGGCGATCTCGATTCGCTGCTGGCGCGGGCCGAGGAAATCAAACAGCCCAAGCGGCGGCAGAATTTGCTCGACCATGCCGATATGGCGCGGATATCGCGCGAGCTGGTGACGCTGCGCCAGGACGTCCCCGATATCGAGCCGCTCGAGAACCTCATCAAGCGCGACGTCGAGCCCGACATGCTGATGGCGTTCCTCAAGGAACAGGGCTTTACCTCCACCATCAAGCGCATCGGCAGCCAGCTCGGATTGGAAGAGGGCGCGGTCGAGCCGGCGCCCGCCGCGCCGGCGGAGAGCGATTACAGCCTGGTGCAGTCCATCGACGCGCTCGAGACCTGGATCGCCAAGGCGCATGAGGCCGGCACGGTGGCGTTCGATACCGAAACCACGTCGCTCGATGCGGCGCGCGCCGATCTGGTCGGCTTTTCGCTTTCCGTCCGCGCCGGCGAGGCCTGTTATGTGCCACTTGGCCACCGCCCGCCCGATCTGTTGGCGGAGGGCGAAAAACTGACGCAAATTCCCCTGGCCAAGGCGTTGGCGGCGCTGAAGCCGCTGTTAGAAGAACCGGCTGTTCTCAAAATCGGCCAAAATATCAAATATGACATGCGCGTCATGGCGCACCACGGCATTGGTATTGCGCCGATCGACGATTCGATGCTGCTGTCCTACGTCCTCGATGGCGGATTGCACGGCCATGGCATGGACGAGCTGTCGAAACTTCACCTCGACCATGCGCCGATCCCGTTCAAGGAAATCGCCGGCACCGGCAAGAACCAGATCACCTTCGATCAGGTGCCGCTCGCCAAGGCGTGCGATTATGCCGCCGAGGATGCGGATATCACGCTGCGCCTCCACCAATTGCTGAAGCCGCGCCTGGTGCATGAGCATATGGTGACCCTTTATGAGCGTTTGGAGCGCCCGCTGGCGCCGGTGCTGGCGCGCATGGAGGATGCCGGCATCAAGGTCGAGCGCGCGGCGCTGGCCCGTCTGTCGGAGGATTTCGCCCAGCGCATCGCCGCGCTCGAAACGGAAATTCACGGACTTGCCGGGCGCCCCTTCGCCATCGGCTCTCCCAAGCAGCTCGGCGAAATTCTGTTCGACGAAATGGGCCTGGAAGGCGGCAAGAAGGGAAAATCGGGCGCTTACGCGACCGGCGCCGACGTGCTGGAAGGGCTGGTCGCCCAGGGCCACGATTTGCCCGCCCGGGTGCTCGACTGGCGCCAGCTCAGCAAACTCAAGAGCACTTACACGGATGCCCTTCTCGAACATATCAATCCGGATACGGGGCGGGTGCACACGTCCTATTCGATGACCGGCGCCAACACCGGGCGGCTGTCGTCGAACGATCCCAATTTGCAAAACATCCCGGTGCGGACGGAAGAGGGGCGCAACATCCGCCGCGCCTTCGTCGCCGAAAAGGGGCATGCGCTGCTGTCAGCCGACTATTCGCAGATCGAGCTCCGCATCCTCGCCCATATTGCCAACGTCGATACATTGAAACAGGCGTTTCACGATGGCCTCGACATCCATGCGCTGACCGCCAGCCAGGTCTTCAACGTGCCGCTCGACGGTATGGACCCGATGGTTCGGCGCTCCGCCAAAGCGATAAATTTCGGCATCATTTACGGCATCAGCCCGTTCGGCCTGGCGCGCCAGCTCAGCATCGCCCAGGGCGAGGCGAAGGCCTATATCGAGGCCTATTTCGAACGCTATCCCGGCATCAAGGATTATATGGAGCGCACCAAGAAAACGGCGCATGAGACCGGCTTCGTCACCACCCTGTTCGGTCGCCGCTGCCATCTGCCGGGCATCAACGAAAAGAACCCGGCGCATCGCGGCTTTTCCGAGCGCGCCGCCATCAACGCGCCGATACAGGGCACCGCCGCCGACATCATCAAGCGCGCCATGATCGTTATGGAAGATGCGTTGAGGGAGGCTGGGCTGAAGGCGCGCATGCTACTCCAGGTGCATGACGAGTTGATCTTCGAAGTGCCCAAAGACGAGATCGACGCCACTGCGGAAGTGGCGCGCCGCGTCATGGCGGGCGCCGCCGAACTCGACGTGCCGCTCACCGTCGACACCGGCAGCGCCGACAACTGGGCCGAGGCGCACTAGCGCCGGGCTAATCCTCGCCGGCGAATTCCGGCAGGCTGTCGCCGTAATCCGCCCAGGGAAGGCGGTCGCTCACCCAGATATGGCGCTGCGGCGTGAGCCGTCCGGGTTCGTCGAGGCTGCCCAAGGTCACATGGGTATGGTCATGCGCGCCGTGATCATCGATTTGAAGCTGGCTGCCGCACGTGCCGCAGAAGCTGCGGCTCGCGATATCGGAAGAACGGTAGCTGGCCGGCGCGCCCTGGGTGTAGCGGAACCTCTCATGCGCCACGCCGATCCAAGTGACGAAGGCCGCGCCCGAGGCCTTGCGGCACATGCCGCAATGGCAGTTCGAAATGCTGTCCGCCGCGCCGTCGATTTCATAGCGCACCGCTCCGCACAGGCAGCCGCCGACCAATATTGCGCCGCTCATTTTCACCCTCCGATTTATGATCCAACGATGCCAATTACGGCCGGGCCAGTATCGAATATCGCGCCCGGCGCCGGTCATCGGTAGCCTGACCCATGGAATATGATATTTTAACAGGGTGTAAGAATATATCCGGCAAATTGCCGCCCATCTATGTGACCCAGAATTCACACGTCGAGAGAGCTACTCTATGTCCGATCCGGATTTGGACCAGCCGGGCCAGAGCAAGACCCAACTCCTAAGTCAGATTGCGAATCTGCAACAGCGCGTCCGCATGTTGGAAAGTCTTGCATCGGTGAACGAACACCGCGAAAAGCTCGCGGAGCGGTTCGATCTCGCTTTATGGGCAACGCAAACCGCCATTTGGGATTGGGATCTGGTGACCGGCGAATTTTGGAGTTCAGCCGGACACCAGCTTCTTTTCGGCCGCGGTGAAAATGAATTGGTCGAGCAATTCGACATTGAGGACGAAGACAATCCGTGGTCGTCGCACTTGCATCCCAAGGACCGCGAACGGGTGTTGCAATGTGTTCGCGATCACATGCAAAGCGGCACGTCCTATACCGTGGAATATCGCTATCGCTTGCCGGGCGGCGAGTATATCTGGATCCGCTCGATCGGGCGGGCGGTTCACAGCGCGGACGGCACGCCGATTCGGATGATCGGTTCGAACAGCGGCATCGCCTCGCAGAAACTCGCCGAAGCCGAAAGCGAGCACTTCCGCGAAGCGGTCGACAATGCCTCCGAAGGTATCGTGCTCTACGATGCGAACGAACGTTTCGTCTTTGCGAACAAGCGGTATCGGGCGATGTATCCCGAGATCACGCATCTGCTGAAGGCTGGCGAGCGCCGGGAAATTATCAGAAGCGCGTATTACGCAAGTGGCGCCATGCCGGACGCAGTGGGGCGGATCGATGAATTCAATGATGAGTTTCAGCAATGGCAAAAATCGCCCGGCTCGTTCGAACTTCGCCTCGCCAACGGCGCCTTGATCAAATATAGCGATCATATTCTGCCGGACGGTGGGATTGTGAGCGTTCGTACCGACATCACCAACATCAAGCGGCGCGAGGCCAATTACCGCGCGCTGTTCGACAGCGAAACCGTGGGCGTCGCCATCACTCGGGCCGACGGAAGCTTCGTGGCCACCAACAGCGTGTATCAGCGGATGCTCGGATACAGCGGCGAGGAGCTGCAACGCATGCGCTGGCAAGATGTCAGCCACGCCGAAGATATCGATCGCAATGAAGCCGATATTCAAGCCATGCGCAAGGCATCGGGCGGTGGCCTCATATTCGAGAAGCGCTACATTCCCAAACAGGGCGGCACAGTGTGGGCGCGCTTGAATACGGCGCTCATCCACGACGAAACAGATGTTGAGCCGCTTGAAGTTTCGCTCGTCGAGAACATTACGGGACGCATCGAGGCCGAGCAGGCGCTTCGTGAAAGCGAGTCACGTTTCCGGACATTATTTGAAGACGCCGCATTCGGCATCGCCATCGCCACTGTCGACGGCCAACTGCTCAACTGCAATCCCGCCTTCACCAAGATGTTGGGATACGGTTTGGGCGAATTGGATAACAGGCCATGGTCCGACGTCACCCACTCCGACGACGTCGCCGAGAACCAAGCGCTTTCCGCAAAGCTTATTCGCGGTGAGATCACGAGCTACAGAATGGAAAAGCGCTTTGTCCGCAAAGACGGTGAAACCGTGTGGGCGCTTCTCACGGTCTCTCTCGTCGGAGATGATGTCGCGCACGCGAAATTCCGTGTCGCCATGGTCGAGGATATCACCGAACACAAAAATGTTGAAGATCAGCTCCGCCAGGCGCAGAAGATGGGGGCCGTCGGCCAGCTCACCGGCGGTGTCGCGCACGATTTCAACAATCTACTGGCGGTGATAATGGGCAATCTGGAGCTGATCGAAAGCCGGGTGAGCGCCGACGCCGGAGTGAGCGACATGATCGAGCGCGGCGTGAGGGCCGCCGAACGCGGTGCTGCTTTGACCGACCGGCTGTTGGCGTTTTCGCGCAAACAGACATTGTTGCCGACCACCATCGATCTCAACCGATTGGTTGCGGGCACGGGGGATACATTGCGCCGCACGCTTGGCGAACGGGTCGAGGTCAAGACCGCGGGTGCAAAGGATCTGTGGCTCTGCCGCGCCGATCAATCGCAATTGGAAAACGCGCTTTTGAATATGTCGATCAACGCCCGGGACGCCATGCCGGATGGTGGCACCCTCACCATTGAAACGGCGAACATCGCGTTGGACGACGAAATGGCGGCCGCTCGATTGGATGTCGATCCCGGCCGCTATGTCATGTTGAGCGTGTCGGATACCGGGAGCGGCATCAGCGATGACGCGCTCAAACATGTCTTTGAGCCGTTTTTCACCACCAAGGATGTGGGCAAGGGCTCTGGGCTCGGCCTCAGTATGGTTTACGGTTTTGCCAAACAGTCGGGCGGGGCAGTGACGATACATAGCGAGCCGAACGAGGGAACCGCCGTCAAACTCTATCTAACGGCGTTGACGGGGCCGGAGGAAGACGTCGTTCTGAGCGCGGAATCGCCGCGAATCCCCGCTTCAATGGGTGAAACAATTCTCGTGGTGGAAGATGATAAAGAAGTGCGCACGCTGGCCGTGGCGCTGCTTTCCAACCTCGGATACCAAACCCTGGAAGCGGAAACGGCGGGGGCGGCGGTGGCCGCTTTGGAGGGTGGAACAGAGGTTCATTTGATGTTGACCGATGTGGTCTTGCCCGGCGCCATGAATGGGCCCGAGCTCGCGGCCGAAGTTCGCCGCCGCCACCCGTCGATCGGATGCATATTTATGACCGGTTATGCGGAAGACGCCTTCAACAATCATGGATTTCCGGGCAACGGGGCAATAATCATTCAAAAGCCGTTCAGAAAATTCGACTTCGCCACCGCCATTCGCTCGGCCTTGGACGAAGCTCAGAAGGGCGATTAACATCAGGGCTTATGCCGTTCCCCATGCATCGCCAACCCGGATGCGGTTCTGCTAGAATCGGTAGGCCCCAAGGGGTCACAACAGATGGGAGGCGGCGATGGATGACGCCATGGATCAGGATTGGCCGCGGGATTACATCGGCTACGGCGCCAACCCGCCGGACCCCCAATGGCCGGGCGGCGCGCGCATCGCGGTGAATTTCAATCTCAATTACGAATGCGGCGGAGAGGCCAATATCCTCGACGGCGACGACGCGTCGGAAGGGATGCTCAACGATATCGGCTTTCCGCCGGTGCCGGGCAAACGCAATCCGCTGGCCGAATCGGCCTTCGAATACGGCTCACGCGTCGGCGTGTGGCGGGTGCTGCGCATCTTCGAGGAGTTCGACGTAAAAATGAGTGTGCTCGGCGTCGCCACGGCGCTAGAACGCAACCCGGAAGCAACGCGCGCCTTCGTCGAAGGCGGTCATGAGATCGTCAGCCACGGCTTGCGCTGGATCGATTATCATTTTATCGGCGAGGCGGAGGAGCGCAGCCATATCCATCAGGCCGCCGAACGCATTCAAAAAGTCGCCGGCGTCAAGCCGGTGGGCTGGATGACCGGGCGGCCCGGCCCCAACACGCGCCGTCTCCTGGTCGAACATGGCGGCTTTCATTACGACCGCGATGCGCTGAACGATGAATTGCCCTATTGGGTCACGATCGCAGGTCTGCCGCATCTGGTCATTCCCTATTCCTACGAGACCAATGACAATCGCTGCGATCAATCGAACGGCTTCGCCCAGGCGGATGATTTTTTCCAATATATGCGCGATGCCTTCAACCTTTTATATGAGGAAGGCGAGGACCGTCCGGCGCTGCTCTCGATCGGCCTGCACGACCGCTTGATCGGCCGCCCGGCGCGCGCCGTCGGCTTGATCAAGCTGTTGGACCATATGCAGAGCATGGGCGATGTGTGGTTCTGCACCGGCGCCGAAATCGCCGCCCATTGGCGCAAGACGCACCCCTACCCGGCGTGAGGCTCAGGCAGCGTCCAAATCCACTGTCACACTGCGGCGGATCTTCGCCGCCATCGCCGACATGCGGGTGGTGGCGATCAGCGACAGCACGACACCGCCGGAGAGCGCATAGAGCCCCCAATGCAGGTGTACTTCGGCAATCAAGCTGAGATTGACCGCGGCCACGGCGAGCGCCATGAGGAACACGTCGAGCATCGACCAGCGTCCCAATATCTCCGCGCGCTTGAGGCTGATTTCGAACTTTTCGCCGCGCACGTCACGACCGCGCCAAAGTCGCAAGGCGAAGAATATTTTGACCAGCGGCAGGACCATGGAAAATATCAGCATGGTGAAAAACAGCAGGAATTGCTGGCGCTCGAGCAGGGCTTCGAGGGCCTGAAGCACGGAGATGCGGTCCTCGAAGAAGATCAGCCGGCGCACCGTCATGATCGGCACCAGCCATCCGACAACCAAGAGGGCGGCGGCGGCAATCAGCGCCACGCCGAGCAATCTGTCGGCACCGCGCGCCTGGGCAGCAAGGGAATTTCCGTCGCGCGCGGCAAACATGGCGCCGGCGGCGGTTAATTTGAGCATCATCGCTCCCGTTATGGGGTCCTCTCGAATATGGGTATTGCCGCGGCGAATGCCAACAGCGAGCGAGATCAGATGACGAAGCGGCTGGTCTCTTTGTTGAGGGCGTAAATTAGGCTGAGCGCTGTGACAGCGGAGGTTTTAGGATTGCTCGCCATGGGATGGCCGCGCATTTCCATGGTCATGTGCCCGAACTCGCCGTCGGCCTCGATGCGCCCGCAATTGATGATGGCGTCGGGGTCCGCCACCAGGCGCACGAAGGTATTGTCGAAGCCGGCGCCGGCCATGGCGATGGTGGCGGCGAGGTTGGCGTTTTGCGGGTATTCGAGCGCCGCCGCCTCGGCGCGGCCCTCGAAGATCACGGTTTTTTCGCGCAAGCTGTCGAGGTCTAAATTCTGTTCGGCGGGGGTGCCTTTCCAGGCATGACTGGGCTTGGTCGACGTATAGGTGACTTTCGCCAAGCCGCCGGCACGGAGCGCGCCGAGGCCGTCCAGCCCGGCGGTCGCCCCGGCGGGCACGTGCAACCGCGCGCCGCCTTTTTCCGCCGCCGCCATCAGCTTGGCGCGGTAATCGCTCTCGGCCAGCGCGCCAGTGGCGACCACCATGAGATCGAGGCCGGCACCGAGCAGCGTTTCGCCGTATTGTTTGAGCGCCGCTTGTCCGGCGCACTCCACCACCATATCGGGCTTAGCCTCTATGACATCCTCGGCGGAGGTGAATACGGCGATATCGGACGCCAACTCTTCGCGCGCTTCGGCGGCGCGCGCCGGGCGCACCAACACGCCCTGGAGGCGGACCGGAGACTTCTCGCCCGCCAACCTGTCGACGATCATGCGCCCGATGGCGCCCAGCCCGATAATGACGGTTTGCATAGCTCGTTCTCCGTACCTGCTACAACGAAAGCCATTTAGCCGGTTGCGCTCTGCCAAACACCCGCTAGGATGACGCAACAAAATAAGCCGTCAATAGTCCCCTCCAACAGGGCAAAACAGGCGGCATCGGAACAATGGATTCCTTTTGGGAGAGTGCATCATGAAATGGCTACAGCGTTTTGCTTTGTCGCTCATTGCCGCCGCCGGGTTTAGCGGCGCGGCCTATGCCGAGGATTTGCTGATCCTCACCGAGGAAGTTCCCGTAAGCCTGAACTATGACGGCGCGACGGCATCGATCGACACCAACTGGGTGGGCTGGGACAATATCCTCGACCCGCTGGTCTACCATGCCAACGGCGCGATCAACGAGGATGGCGTGCAGCTTCTCAATTTCAACAAATTCGAGGGCCGACTCGCCGAATCCTGGAGCTTCGACGAAGCGACGCTGACCTGGACCTTCAATCTGCGCAAGGGCGTGAAAGGCTGCGACGGTGCGACCTTCAACGCCGACGACGTGCTCTATACATTCGCGCGCGCCAAATCGGTGAGCGGCGCTGCGCCAATCGGCTGGTTTCTCGCCAATACCGGCTCGGTCGACGGCTTCACGCCGGCGGTTTTTGCGCCCACCGACGACGGCGCGGCGGCGCGCAAGCTCGGCGATGAAGTCAAGAAGATCGACGACTACACGGTACAGATTCGCCAATCCGCGCCCAACCAGCTTTTCCTCAAGGTTTTGTCGATTTTCGCCCTCTATATCTTCGACAAGGAAACCATGGAGGCGCACGCCACGGCGGACGACCCGTGGAGCCACAATTGGACCAACAATGATGGCCTCGCCGGTTTCGGCCCCTATTGCCTCAACGAATGGCGCAAGAACGATCGCTTCTCGCTCACCGCTAATCCGGATTATTACCGCGGCGCCGCGGTATATGACCGGGTGGTTGTGAAAAAGGTGCCGCAAAGCGCCAACCGGGTGGCCATTCTGCTTTCCGGCGCCGCCCAGATCGCCGAGCATTTGACGCCCAAGGAATATAACACTCTGAGCAAGGCGAAGAATGTCAGCGTGGTCGGCGTGCAAGGCAATGAGAACATGTTCATGATTCTCAATTTCAAGAGCCCGCCCTTCGACAACCCGCTGGTGCGCCAGGCCATTGCCCACGCCGTGCCCTATGAGAGAATTATCGACACCAGCTATTTCGGCGAGGCGCATAAGTGGCAAGGCGTCGTGCCCTCGACCTATCCGGGCTTCCACGTTGCCAGCACGCAATATAATTACGATCCGGAAAAATCGAAGGCGCTGTTGGCCGAAGCCGGCTATCCGGGTGGCGCGGGATTGGAGGCGTTTCCCGATTCCTTCAAGCTCACCTACATGCTGGAGCGGGAATCGGAAATGGGACCGACCGCGACAATCCTCCATACCGCCTTTCGCGAAGTCGGCATCAATGTGGAACTCAACCCCATTCCCCAGGCGCAATATGGCGACCGCGAGTTGGTCAAGAAGGATTTGCCGATGGGCCTCACGGCGCATATCAAGCCGATCGGCGTCGATGCCGCCTATGGCACCCTCTTAAGCTATGTTTCCTCCAACAAGGGGGGCATTCTCAACTCCGCCAACTATTCGAGCGACATGGTCGACGGCACGCTCTACGGCTCGCTCGCCGAAGGCGACAACGACAAGCGCAACGAGATGCTGGCGGCGATCCAGGAGCAATTGATGAAGGATTTGGTCGTCATTCCGATCCTCGAATTCCGCACCCATTGGGCGACGGCGGCCAGTGTCACCGGCGTGGTCTGGCATCCCGACAATGCGCTCCGCCTGCATGATTTGAAACCGGCAAAGTAAGGCGCGAAGACGAAGTCCGGGAGGGCGGCACGCATCCGCCCTCCCGGTCCGTTTGAAGGACGAAGAATGGAGATGGAACTGAAGACCGAGCGCACCGCGCTGGTCGTCATCGACATGCAGAATGCCTTCTGCGCCGACGACGGCTCGCTCGCCGACGCCGGGATCGACATTACCAATTTAGCCGGCGCCATGGCGCCCTGCCGCCAATTGCTCGAATCCGCCCGTCAGGCCGGCGTGCCGGTGATCTTCACGCGCTATGTCTACCGCGCGGATTACGCCGATGGCGGCGTTGTCATCCGCTATCTGCTGCCGCAATTGAAGGACGTGAATTCGCTCGCCGAAGGCACGGAAGATATAGAAATTATCGATCTTCTGGCGCCGGTGGAAGGCGAGTTCGTGATCGACAAGAACCGACCGAGCGCATTTTACGCCACCAATATCGAGCCCATCCTCAACGGCCTGGACGTGGATTCGCTGGTGGTGTGCGGCGTCACCACCAATATTTGCGTCGAATCGACCGTGCGCGACGCGAGCCAACGGGATTACAAGGTGTTCGTCGTCAAGGACGCCACCGGCGAGCTTGAGCAACTGCGCTATGACGGCGCCATTGCCGGCATGGCCTGGATGTTCGCCAAGATCGTCGAGGTCGAAGACGTGCTCTCGGTGTGGGGAGAGGGCAATAAGTGAACCCCCGGCCGGGAGCTGCGCGATGTGCAATGCATTTGCACCTCCCGTGACAAGCCTCTCTTCCCCGGGGGGAAGAGGGGTTGGGGAGTTGGGGCGCACCAAGCGCGCAGCGCTTTATTGTCTGGTCCCTCAATCGCCGGGCGGGGGCGTCCGCCCCACATGGCTTCCTGGGGTCTACCTCGTATTAACTCGGACGCGTAGTCACGCTTGCCGGAATGCTGGTCGCATTCCGGTTGGTGGTGCCGTTTGGAAGAATTTTCGTGGGTTCGCTCAAGCGCGGGAGCGCGTCCGGTGATCAGCCGTTTTATCCTCCGGCGCGTCATCATCGCTTTTTTTCAATTGCTCGGCGTCTCGCTCGTCGTTTTTTTTCTGATCCGCCTGCTGCCCGCCGATCCGGTCGCCAATCTGGTCGGGCTGAACGCCAGCGATGATGCCTATGCGCAGGCCGAACGCTCGCTCGGTCTCGATAAATCCATATTCGAGCAGCTCTCGGTCTTTCTCGGTTTCTCCGAGGATCCCGGACTGGTGGACGCCAGCCTGGGCATTTCCTGGATGACCAATGAGCCGGTCTTTCTCGAGATCGGCCGTTTTCTCCCGGTTACGCTCGAACTTGTCACGCTGAGCCTTCTGCTCTCCTTCCTAATCGCCATTCCGCTCGGCATGGCGAGCGCCACCAAGCCGGGCAGCATCGCCGACAAGGTCGCCCTCATCTGGGGCATGTTCGCCGGCGCCCAGCCGGATTATTGGTGGGGCTTGCTGTTCGTCTTCGTTTTTTTCTATGTGCTGGGCGTGGCGCCGCCGCCGATGGGAAGCATCGACCCGATGATGTCGCGCCCGAGCGTCATCACCGGCTTTTTGACGATCGATTCGCTTTTGCTCGGACGCTTCGACGTCTTTATCTCGGTGCTGTTTCACCTCATGCTGCCGGTGGTGACGCTGGTGTTCGTCATATCGGGCGCCATTACCAAGATGGTGCGCCAGAACATGGTGCGCGCGCTGTCCTCGGACTACATCCTCTATGCGCAAGCCTGCGGCCTCTCCAAAAAGGAGATCGGGCGCTATGCGCTGCGCGCCGCGCTTACGCCGGCGGTCACGTTGGTCGGCATCTTCTATATGATTCTGTTGAGCGCCGCGGTGACGGTCGAGCTGGTGTTCTCGTTGAGCGGTATCGGCCAGTACGCCATCCGCTCGATTCTCACCTTCGACTATCCGGCGATCCAGGGCGTGGTGCTGACGGTGGCGCTGTTGTCGCTGTTCATCTACCTCATTCTCGACATCATCCACGCCTATCTTGATCCACGGGTGCAATATTGATGCATAGTACCCTCGATCATAGTTCGGTAGCACGTAGGATCGAGAGTACTGGGAGCCCGGCATGAGCATCGCTGAGCCGGACAGCCGGCAAGGCGCACCCGCGCCCAAACGCCGCCGCTTTGCCCGTCTCGACAGGTTCAGCGGCAATAAATTCCTTATCTTCGGCATCTCCGTCGTGGCGCTGTCGATATTTCTCGCCGCCTTTGGCGCCGCGATCAGCCCCTACGACCCGATTGAGGCGACCGGCGACATCTCCGTGCCGCCGCCGCCTATCGTCGAATGGCCGCGCTTGTTCTATCTTGCGGTGTCCGGCCAGTTGGAACGGCCGCCGCATTGGTTCGGCACCGATCAATCGGGGCTCGATGTGTTCTCGCGGGTGATCTCGGCGCCGCGCGCCGATATGTCGATTGCCCTGGGCGGCGCCCTGATTTCGCTCTTCCTCGGCACCTTCCTTGGCCTCATCGCCGGCTTCTACCGCAATTGGGCGACCGAATTGATGATGCGTATCTCGGACGTGCTGCAAGCCTTTCCGGTGTTCATCACGGCGATGATTCTGGTCGCCCTGGCAGGGCGCGAGACCGGCAATCTGGTGCTGGCGCTGGTCCTCGTCTACACGCCGATATTCATTCGCCTGACGCGCTCGGAAGTCATGGGCCAAAGCGCGCGCGGCTATGTGCAAGCGGCCTGGGCGGTCGGCAATAACGGCTTCAAGATCGCCGTCAAACATGTGTTGCCCAACTCGCTGGTGCCCTCGCTGGTGCAATTGTCGGTGACCGTCGGTTTCGCCATCATCCTGACGGCGGGTCTTAGTTTCGTCGGCGCCGGCGTCCGTCCGCCGACCCCCGACTGGGGCAT
>PTKB01000041.1 GCA_002937555.1 Alphaproteobacteria bacterium MarineAlpha10_Bin2
TTCGGGAAAGGAAGTGATCGCCCGGCTGATCCACGAAAATTCCTACCGCCGCGGCGGGCCATTCGTCGTCGTCAATTCGGCGATGATGCGTCCGGACAGCCTGGAAATTGAATTGTTCGGAACCGAGCAGGGCTATCCCGACGCCAATAGCCCGCGGCGGATCGGAACATTTGAGCGGGCGCATGGTGGCACCTTGTTCTTCGATGAAGTGGCAGACATGCCGCTGGAAACCCAGGGCAAGATAGTCCGCGTCATACAGGAACAATCGTTTGAACGCGTCGGCGGCAGCGCCCGTGTCGAAGTGGATGTGCGCGTTATCGCCGCCAGCAACCGGGATCTCGCCGAAGAAATTAGTGCCAAGCGGTTTCGCGAAGACCTATTCTACCGCTTGAACGTGGTTCCCATCACGATGCCGGCGCTGCGCGATCGCCGCGAGGATATTCCCGAGTTGGCGCGGCACTTCATGAAGCGTGCGGCCGAATCATCCGGCCTGCCGCCGCGCGAAATCGCTGACGACGCCATGGCCGTGCTGCAATCCTGCGAGTGGCCGGGCAATGTGCGTCAGCTTAGGAACGTCATTGAGTGGATGATGATCATGTCACCCGGCACCTCTAAGGACGTCGTGACGGCGGCGATGCTGCCGCCGGAACTGGGCGCCGCGGCGAGTGAAATGACGAGCAGCCAATGGACTGGAGAAATCATGGCGCTTTCGTTGCGCGATGCGCGTGAAGTGTTTGAGCGCGAGTATCTGTCGACCCAACTCAGCCGCTTCGGCGGCAACATTTCGCGCACCGCACAATTTGTCGGAATGGAGCGCTCCGCGCTGCATCGCAAACTGAAGGGCCTGAAAGTAACCGATACCGAGCGCCCGCGCGACCGCGCGCGGATGGGCGATGAGCTGAACCGGCAGTGAGCGAACGGAGCATCAGAAGGTGAGAGTAATCGTCTGTGGCGCCGGTCAAGTCGGCTCCAGCATTGCCCGTCAGCTCGCCGGGGAAGCGAATGACGTCACGGTGATCGACAACGATCCGGAGATCGTACATAAGCTCGCAGAAACGGCCGAAGTCCGCTGCCTGGTCGGCGGCGCCTCGCTGCCCGACGTGCTCGACGAAGCGGGCGCAAAAAATGCCGATATGGTCATCGCCGTGACCTATTCGGACGAAGTCAACATGGTTGCGTGCCAAGTTGCGCATTCCATTTTTGGCGTGCCGGAAAAGATCGCCCGCGTGCGCAATCAGAGTTACCTGCTGCCGGCCTGGGCCGATCTCTACAGCCCGGACCATTTGCCGATCGACCTGATCATATCGCCTGAAATAGAAGTCGCGCACGCGATTGAACGGCGGCTTCAAGTGCCGGGTGCGCTCGATATGCTACCGTTTGGCGATGGCCGGCTTCGCGTCATCGCGGTACGCTGCCAGGATGGCTGTCCGATAGTCAACACGCCGCTCCGGCAACTGACTGAAATATTTCCCAACCTCAATATAGTCGTCCTCGGCATCATGCGGGGCGACAAGTTGATCGTGCCGCGCGGCGACGATCAAATGCTGGTCGGCGACGAAGTGTACTTCGTTGCCGACAGCGAGCATGTCGAACGTTCGATGGCGGTGTTCGGGCACGAGGAAAAGGAAGCGCGCCGCATGGTGATTGTCGGCGGCGGAAATATCGGCCTGTTTCTTGCGCGCGATCTGGAAGAAGCGCATCCCGAGCTCAATCTCAAGATCATAGAAGTGAGCGCCAAGCGCGCGCAATTTCTGGCGGAGAATCTGTCCCGCACCACCGTCATCCACGGCGATGCGCTGGACAGCGATATTCTGACCGAAGTGAATATCGCCATGACCGAAGCCGTGATCGCGGTGTCGAACGATGACGAGGTGAATATTCTGGCCTCGCTCCTCGCCAAGCGCGCCGGTTGCCAGCGCGCCATTACCCTGGTGAACAGTTCAAATTATGCGCCGCTCATGGGCACCCTCGGTGTCGATGTCGCGGTCAGCCCGCGTGAATCGACTGTCTCCACCATTCTGCAACGAATCCGGCGCGGGCGGATCTTGGGCATTCAATCGATCCGTGACGGGTTGGCGGAGATCGTCGAGGCCGAGGCGCTGGAAACATCGCCCTTGGTCGGCAAGCCGCTCAACGAAATCAAATTGCCGAGCGGGATTCTGATCGGCGCGATCTTACGCGACGGTGAAGTCATCATTCCGCGCGGCGACAGCGTCATCGCCGTTCATGACCGGGTCGTGGTGTTCGCCGCCGCATCGGCGGTCAAAAAGCTCGAAAAATTGTTTGCCGTCAGTCTCGAGTTCTTTTGAGGATACCAAGCGATCATGTCGAGAATAGCCTATGTCAACGGCCAGTATGTTCCGCATGCCGAGGCGCAGATCCATGTCGAGGACCGCGGCTATCAATTTGCCGACGGTGTCTACGAAGTGGCTGCCATCTTCCGCGGCCGGATAATCGACGAAGACGGACATCTGGTGCGCCTCAAACGCTCGCTCGACGAGTTGGATATGGCGATGCCGATGCCGGATCGGCCGTTCGCGGCGGTGTGCCGCGAGACCCTCAGGCGCAACCGCGTTCAGGATGGCATTATCTATATCCAGGTTTCGCGCGGCGTGTCGCGCCGCGATCATCCTTTTCCGGAAGATGTGAAGCCGGCGCTGGTAATGACCGCGCGCGCGGTCGATTGGCCCGCCAACGCGGATGACGATACCGGCGCCGAGGTCGTCAGCATTGCCGATATCCGATGGCTGCGGCGCGATGTGAAATCGATATCCCTGCTGCCCAACGTCCTCGCCAAACAGGAGGCGCGCGAGAAGGGCGCCTATGAGGCCTGGCTCATCGACGCGGACGGCATGGTGACCGAGGGGTCATCGACAAATGCCTGGATTGTCGACGATGACGGCAAGGTCGTGACCCGCCAGTTGGATCATAATATATTAGGCGGCATCACCCGTTCGACGGTGATCAAGCTCGCGCGCGAGAACGGTATCGAAGTCGTCGAGCGGCCATTCTCTTTGGCTGAAGCGCTAGCGTCGCCCGAAGCTTTCCTCAGCAGTACGACGTCCTTCGTGCGCGGCATCATCGGCATCGATGGTAGCGTGATCGGCGACGGCGCGCCGGGTCCGGTCACCCGCCGATTGCGCGGCCTTTACCTCGATTACTGCCGCGGCGCAGGTGTAAACGAATAATCGCCACGGCGCCGGAAAGGTCGTTCGAAGCCGATTTCGGGCCCGTGGCAGCCCAAAATATCGGGTTCGCTCCGGATAATTTTACTGCGTCGTGCGGCCAATTGTTTGTCGCTGCGGCGGAAACACCCATATAGTTAATTAATGAAGCAGGGAAATTCGGCGCCCAGTGTAAATAGTGCGCGCCGTTTTGGCTCGAATAATAGGCTCGAGCCCCAATAAAGGCAGAAAAGAAGCGGGGGAATAAGCCATGCCTAGCGACAAATCCCAAAATCTTCAGGACGTGTTTCTAAATCACGTTCGCAAAGTTAAAATGCCGGTCACGATTTTTTTGGTGAACGGCGTAAAGCTGCAGGGCGTTATCACATGGTTCGATAACTTTTGTGTCCTGCTGCGGCGCGATAACCATTCGCAACTGGTCTACAAACACGCCATTTCTACGGTGATGCCCGGCCAGCCGGTTCAGCTCTTCGAATCAGGCGGCGAGGAGGATGAGGTTGACGATGATTAGGAACACTTCCCATTTCCTCTAACACCGCGAGCTCACGAATTAACGCTACGCCGACCATAGCTTGCGTCATTCATCCGGAATTGCCGCCGCAAAAGCGGCGCAACGGCGCCACCAATAGCGGGCGGCCGACAGCAAACCACATCGTTGCGGCGCGTGACAGCGAGGCACGGCTGGAAGAAGCCGTCGGTCTCGCCGGTGCCATCGGGCTGGAGATCGCTTATTGCGCCGTCGTAACGATACCGCGCGTCCGCCCGGCAACCTTGTTCGGCTCCGGAAAAGTGGTGGAGATTGGCGAGATCGTTGGCGAACATCATGCCGCCATCGTGATTGTCGATGGCGCGCTCAGCCCGGTGCAGCAGCGCAACCTGGAGCGCGCCTGGGATTGCAAAGTCATCGACCGAACGGCGCTCATTCTTGAAATATTCGGCGCCCGGGCGCGCACTCGCGAGGGTAAATTGCAAGTCGAATTGGCGGCTCTTTCATACCAACGCAGCCGTTTGGTGCGATCCTGGACCCATCTCGAGCGCCAACGCGGCGGCTTCGGCTTCCTCGGTGGACCGGGCGAAACGCAGATCGAAGCGGACAGACGTCAGCTTCGCGACCGTATCGCCCGGCTGAAGCGCGAGTTGAACGATGTCGCGCGCACGCGCTCGCTGCACCGGGCGGCGCGCCAACGCGTGCCTTATCCCGTGGTCGCACTGGTCGGCTACACCAACGCCGGCAAATCGACCCTGTTCAATCGCTTGACCGGTGCGGAGGTGGATGCGCGGGACCAGGTGTTCGCGACCCTCGATCCCACTATGCGGACATTGAAGCTGCCGTCTCGCCGCCAGGTCATTCTTTCTGATACGGTTGGGTTCATCTCGGATCTTCCGCACGATCTCGTGGTCGCCTTTCGCGCGACCTTGGAAGAGGTCAGCGAGGCCGATCTCATTCTCCATGTTCGCGACATTTCGCACTCCGCGACGGCGCAACAGCGCCGCGATGTTCATACGGTTCTCGCCGAAATTGGGCTGGAAGAAAAAGTCAAAGCCGGGCTGGTAGAAGTTCACAACAAGATGGATTTGCTCGATTCGGAAACCCGCGGCTGGCTCAGCGCGGCGGCCGGGCAGGGCACGTCATGTGCGGCAATTTCGGCGCTCCGCGGTGAGGGCCTTGAGCCTCTCCTGAAGCTGATCGACCGCGAACTATCCGCCGGTCGGCGCATCTTGACGCCCAAGATCGATCTCGCCGACGGTGCGACTATCGCGTGGCTCTATCGTCATGGCGAGGTGCTGAACAGATCCGATGACGACAGGTTCGCCCATTTTCGGGTGAGCCTGACTCCGGCCGACGCGGAACGTCTGGGTCGGCGCCGAAGAACCGGCCCTAAGGGCCAAATACTGCCGTAAATTCAAAAGTTTACCCGGCGTTTCAGCTATCCGGTTGACACGACCTAGCTTGGGTCCCTATATAGCGCCTAGCACTCATCGGCGCGGAGTGCTAATAACCGCGCCGAGAGTTCGAAAAACATAAATCCGAGGCTCTCGCCTCGCAAACACTGGTGGGAGATACACCATGAATATCAGACCGTTACAAGATCGTGTCCTGGTCCGCCGCATCGATGTGGACGAGAAAACCACGGGCGGCATCATCATTCCCGATTCCGCTCAGGAAAAGCCGTCCGAGGGCGAAGTGCTTTCCGTTGGGCCCGGTGACCGGGACGAGAACGGCAAGGTTCATTCTTTGGACGTGTCGAAGGGCGACCGCATTCTGTTCGGTAAGTTCTCCGGCACCGAAGTCAAGCTTGATGGTGAGGAACTGCTCATCATGAAGGAATCCGACATCATGGGAATCATTCAGTAGGGCAGGTGAAACACCATGGCTAAAAAGGACATCCGGTTTTCCGGCGCCGCGCGCAAGAAGATGTTGGCCGGGGCGGACAAGCTTGCAAACGCGGTTCAGGTCACGCTTGGCCCCAAGGGCCGCAATGTCGTCATTGATCGCGGCGAAGGTTCGACGCCACGCAGCACCAAGGACGGCGTAACGGTCGCTAAGGAAATAGAGCTTTCAGATCGCTTCGAAAATCTGGGAGCCCTGATGATCCGCAACGCGGCGGCCCGCACCGGCGAAGTGGCCGGGGACGGCACCACCACCGCGGCCATTCTGGCGCGCGAATTGCTGCGCGAAGGACTGAAAGGCGTCACCGCCGGAATGAACCCGATGGAGGTGAAGCGCGGTATCGAGAAAGCGGTTGCCGCAGCGATAGCCGATATCGCCAAGCGTGCCAAATCGGTGTCCAGCCATGACGAAATTACCAACGTCGCGCGTATCGCAGCCAATGGCGATCAAATGGTCGGCGAAATGATTTCCGCTGCCATGAAAGAAGTCGGCCAAGAGGGCGTTATCACCGTCGAGGAAGGCACGGCGCTCGAAAGCGAACTTGAGATCGTCGACGGCATGCGCTTCGACAAGGGATATTTATCGCCCTATTTCATGACTGATCCGGAGAAGATGATCGCCGAATTGCGCAATCCCTACATCCTGCTGCATGACAGCAAGATCTCGAACCTTTCCAGCCTGATTTCTATCTTGGAGAAAGTGGTGAAGGCCGGCCGACCGCTGTTGGTCGTCGCCGAGGATGTCGAAGACGAAGCCCTGAGCAGCCTGGTAGTGAATAAGCTGCGTGGCGGATTGAACGTCGTGGCTGTAAAGGCGCCTCTATTCGGCGACCGCCGGCGCGCGATTCTTGAAGATATCGCCATCCTCACCGGCGGCGTTTTGGTCCAGGAGGACAGAGGCAACAAGCTCGAAAACCTCACCCTGGACGATTTGGGACAGGCGTCACGGGTTGAAGTGAGCCGCATCGAGACGATGATTGTCGACGGCAAGGGTCTAACGCGCGACATCGAAGCGCGGTGCCAGCAGTTGCGCAATATGCTTGCGGACGAAGATTCGGAGTATGAACAGGAGCGCATTCAAGAGCGCCTTGCCAAGCTCGTCGGCGGTGTTGCCGTTCTGAAAATCGGCGGCGGCAGCGAGGTCGAAGTGAAAGATCGTAAGGACCTCGTGGACGATGCCTTAAACGCAACTCGGTGCGCGGTGGAAGAGGGTATCGTTCCTGGCGGCGGCGTCGCTTTCCTGAATGCCCAAAAGGCTTTGGCCAAATTGAAGGGCGAAAACCAAGGCGAGACATTCGGCATTTCGGTGGTGCGCAACAGTTTGCCCGTGGCCGCCAAAGCAATCGTCAACAATGCCGGCGAAAACGGTGAACTGATCGTTGGCAAACTTTTGGAAGGCAAGGCCTCCAATCGCGGCTTCGATGCGCAGAACGAAAAATACTGCGACATGATGAGCGCCGGCATTATCGATCCCGCCAAAGTGGTCCGCACCGCGTTGGAAGACGCGGCTTCCATTGCCGGCATGATGATCACCGCCGAAGCGATGATAGTCGAAATTCCCGAAGCCATTCCGATGCCCGATATTCCCGCCGGCGCCGACGCCATGCACGGCAACATGCCCGGAATGGGCGGCATGGGTGGCGGTGGTATGCCCGACATGGGCGGCGGCATGGGCGGCATGGGCGGCATGGGCGGTATGGGCGGCATGGGAATGTAACGCCGGTCGATCATTCGCCCGCAAGCAATTTCGAGATAGGGACCCGCATTTGGCGATGCGGGTCCTTTTTTATGACTGGTAGCGGGGAGGGGGCTTAGTCTTGTTCTTTCTTAACCCGTTGCCAAATTTGCTCGAGCGCCGCCAACGACATCTGTTCCGGCTTCCGGTTCTCGTCCCGAACCAGCGATTCGAGGCGGCGGAAACGTCTGTCGAACTTTGCGTTTGCCTGTCTCAACGCGCTTTCGGCGTCGATTCCCATATGCCGAACCAGATTGACGCAAGCGAACAGCAGATCGCCGCATTCAAGGCTGAGCTTCTCGTTCTGGGCGCCATCCGCGCCGGCTTCTGCCACTTCGGCCAATTCTTCGGCGATTTTCTCGACCACCGGTGCCATATCGTGCCAATCGAAGCCCACCCGTGCCGCACGTTTTTGCAGCTTTTCCGCGCGCATGAGAGCGGGGAGGGCCAAGGCGATACCGTCTAGCGCACTTGCTGGCGTTTTATTCTCATCGGCCCGCGCATTGCGCTCGTTGGCCTTCTGCGTTTCCCAAGCCAAGCTTTGTTGATCCGCATCGTCGATTTCTGTATCTGCGAACACATGCGGATGCCTGCGGATCATCTTTTCCGAGATGCCCGCCGCGACATCGTCGAAATCGAACGCCCCGGCTTCACGCGCCATTTCGGCGTGATAGACCACTTGTAGGAGGAGGTCGCCCAACTCATCGCGCAGCGCATCCATGTCGGAATCCTGAATCGCCTGCGCAACCTCATAGGCTTCTTCGATGGTGTAGGGCGCTATTGATGCGAAGTCCTGTTCGATATCCCACGGACAACCGTTTTCTCGATCCCGGAGGCGGGTCATCACAGTCAACAAGTTGCCGATTATTTCACTCATGGCTGATTCCTTAAATGCGCATAACATATATTATGGTAAATTATCGTTTATTATGTAACATTAAATAATAGATATAAACATCTGTTTTTGTGCAATTATACTCACGCATAGTTTTTCCAATATTTCGCTTCTCCGTTAAACCTCCAAATTCATTCCATCATATCCGGGTTCAACGCCCTGTGGCAGTTGGGCGCGCAGTTTGTCGTAATCGAATTGATGCGACATATGGGTAAGAACCGCCCTCTCGGGTTTCACCCGCGCAATCCATTCCAGGGTGAGTTCGAGATGCGCGTGGGTCGGATGCTCTTCAAAGCCGACACAATCGACGACCCAGAGTTTGATCCCTTTGAGAGCCCCGAAGCTGTCATCGGACAGTTCCTTGACATCGGTGGAATAAGCAACATCGCCGAATCTGAAGCCGCTGGTGACGGCACGGCCGTGAATCTGGTCGAACGGCAATACAGAGATACCGCCAATCTCGATTGGGGTCCCATGCGTCAATATATGCGCATTCAGACTGGGACGGCTCCACCAACTGCCAATCGGCTGGAACGCATAGCCGAAGCGCTGTTGAACAATATCCAACGTCGCCTGGCTGCCCCAAACATCGATCGCCCGGTCCATATTGAAGTTGACCGAGCGCAGGTCGTCGAGCCCATGCAAGTGATCGGCGTGGGCATGGGTATAGAGCACACCGTCTAAATGGGTGATCTCGGCATCCAGCAATTGGGTGCGAAGGTCCGGCGATGTATCGACGAGAAGCCGCGTGCCGCCTTGTTCTATCAATATGGATACGCGGCGGCGCTGGTTTTTAGGATCGTCCGAACGGCACACTTCGCAGTCGCAGCCCAGCGCTGGTACGCCGGATGATGTGCCGCAGCCCAAAACCGTTATTTTCATTTATTATCAAATAGTTTTGAATCGATGCGGGAAAACAGCTTAAAGAAATTTTCTCCGCTTTGATCGGCAATTTCTTCGAACGCCACGCCTTTCAAATCAGCGATAAACTGGGCGGTGTCGCGTACAAAAGCGGGCTCATTGCGCCGTCCGCGGTGCGGCACCGGCGCCAAATAGGGCGCGTCGGTCTCGACCAGAAGGCGGTCGAGGGGAATATCGCGGGCGATATCGCGCACGGATTCGGCGTTCTTAAAGGTCACGATTCCGGAGAGCGATATATACAGCCCGAGATCGAGCGCCGTCTCGGCGACTTCCCGCCCAACGCTGAAACAATGGATGACCCCGGGAAAGGCACCCTTCCCCGCTTCATCGCGGAGAATTTCACAGGTCTCCGCGTCGGCGCTTCGGGTATGCACGATCAACGGCAAGCCGCTCTCTCTCGCTGCGTCGATATGTTTGCGGAACGCCGCCGTCTGTTGCGCGCGCGGGCTCATGTCGTAATGAAAATCGAGCCCGGTTTCGCCGATACCGATGACTTTCGCATGGGATTCGGCAATGCGGAGCAAATCCGACGCGCTAAAGTCATCCTCCTCGGCGACATGATGCGGATGGATCCCGACCGAACACCAGATGTTCGGACGCGTCTCGGCGACGGCCAGGACTTGGCTGAACTGGCTCAGCCGAGTGCAGATGGTCTGAATGGCGCCGACCCCGGCCTCGGCAGCGCGCGCCAGGACAGCGTCCCGATCCTCGTTGAAATCCTCGAAATCCAGGTGGCAATGGCTATCGACAAGCATCGCGCGTCCCGCCGTTCAGTCTTCCGCCTCGTCATCGACAAAGCGCGGAAATACCGGGCTCGGTGGCGGCAATTCGACACCCGGCGCGAGGGCGCCTTGAGGCCCGAAAAACGAAAAATCGCGGGCGTCCGCCGGCACGCCGAGTTGATCGAGCATCTTCGCGCAGGAATCCGGCATGAAGGGCTGTGTCAGCAGGGCGAGATGGCGGATCGCTTCCGCCGCAACGTAAAGCACCGTCGCCATACGTTCCGGGTCGGACTTTTTGTGGGCCCAAGGTTCCTGCCCGGCGACATAGCCGTTGGCGAGGCGCACGAACACCCAGATATCGCTTAGCGCCTCGTGAAACGCATGGTTCTCGGCGAGTTCCGTCCGGACCGGGCCGAGCAAACCATGCGCTGCGGCAAGCAAGGCTTCGTCCGCTTCAAGCAATGCGCCCGGCTCCGGAATCTTGCCGCCGCAATTCTTATTGATCATCGACAATACGCGCTGCGCCAAATTGCCGAAATCATTGGCCAGCTCGCTGTTGATCCGCCCGATCATGGCGCGGTGCGAAAAATCGCCATCATTGCCGAAAGGCACTTCGCGCAACAGAAAGTATCGCACTTGGTCGAGGCCGTAGCGCGCCACGATGTCGGCAGGTTCGATCACATTGCCGAGCGATTTGGAGATTTTCTCGCCCTCATTGGTCCACCAGCCATGGGCGAACACCCGCTTCGGCGGCTCGAGCCCGGCGGCCATCAGAAAGGCCGGCCAGTACACCGTGTGGAAGCGCAGAATGTCCTTGCCGACCATATGCAAATCGGCCGGCCAAAAAGTCTTGTAGGTTTCGCTGTCTTCGTCGGGAAATCCGGCGGCGGTGATGTAGTTGGTGAGCGCGTCGAGCCAGACATACATGATATGTGCATCGTCGTCCGGCACCGGCACGCCCCAATTGAAGCTGGTGCGCGAAATCGACAAATCGAACAATTCGCCTTCGACGAAACTGATGACCTCGTTGCGCCGGCTCTCGGGCGAGACGGTGTTGCTCCCGGGCGCGCCGTAATATTCCAGCAGACGGTCGCGCCAATCACCGAGGCGGAAAAAATAGCTCGGTTCTTCGACCCACTCCACCGGCGCACCGCTCGGCGCCACTTGGACTCCATTATCGTCTTTGACCAGCTCCGACTCTGCGTAGAACGCCTCGTCGCGCACCGAATACCAGCCGCCATAGGTATCGAGGTAAATATTCTCCCGGCCCGCCGGCGATTTGTTGGCGGCGATGCGGCGCCACAATTCCTGGCACGAGCGGATGTGGCGCGCTTCGGTGGTGCGGATGAAATCGTCATTGCTGAAGTTCATCAATTTAGTGAGATCGCGGAAGCGCCCGGACACCTCGTCGACGAATTCTTTCGGCGGTCGGCCATCCGCGGCGGCTGATTTTTCGACCTTTTGGCCATGTTCGTCGGTGCCGGTGAGAAACAGCACGTTGCGGCCGTCAAGGCGATTAAAGCGGGCGACGACGTCACAGGCGAGCGACGTATAGGCATGGCCGATATGCGGCGAATCATTGACGTAATAGATCGGCGTCGTGATGTAGTACGGGGATGTCCGCATTATGTGCGCGCTCCTCGGCCTTTGGTCAATCCCCTGCCGCCTGCTGCAATGCGGTGAAAGCGTTCAATATCACCTGTTTCGGTTCGAGATTGACGGCTTCGGCGCGGGCAAACAATCGGCTGAGCTTTTCCCATACCTGAGCCCAATGTTCAAGATCGCCCTCTGCCAACAGGCGCCGGCGCAGCGCCTCCTCGCGTGCCGAAATGGCGCGCGTCCCGGAGTCTTTCGCGCTATCGCAAACCAAGTGGTTGAGCCACCACACAATCAGGCCGGAGAGCGTGTGAAATGCTTCGGCGCCGTCTTTGCGCGCGACCTTGTCGCCAAGGCCATGCACGGCGCGGATATCGAGATTCGGCAAATCGTCGAGAATGTCGATCAGGTTTTCGTAAAGCGCCACCCCGCCCTGCTCCGCCAGCATCAGGGCGCGGCCCGGGCTGCCTTCGGAAATCGAGGTCAGCAACTCGCGTTCCTGCGCTTCCAGCCCGGGCGCGATCTGGCCGGCGATGAGATCGTTCACCAGGCTATCGGCGAGCGGTCGCATGCTGAGCGATCGGCAGCGCGAACGCACGGTCGGCAACAAGCGCGCCGGTGCGTGGCTGACGAGCAGGAACAGCGTCTGCGGCGGCGGCTCTTCGAGATATTTAAGGATGGCGTTGGCGGCGTTGCGGTTCATGTCTTCGGCGCCGTCGACGATGATGACGCGCCACAGGCCCTCCCCCGGCGTCAGCGAAACCAGCCGGCCGACCCGCCTCACATCGTCGACGACTATTTCCGTCCGCCGTTTGCCGGTTTTCTCGTTGACGCTACGCTCGATGGTCATGAAATCGGCATGACCGCCCGAGGCGACGCGGCGGAAGACGGGATGATCCGGCGCGATAAACAGCGGTCCGCCGTCGGCGCCTTCCTGAGTCCCGCCGGCGAGTACGAAACGGGCGAAGTGAAAAGCGAGTGTCGCTTTGCCGATGCCGCGCGGACCGGACAAAATCCAGGCATGGTGCAGCCTGCCTGAGCGCCAAGCGTCAAACAGCGTGTTGATCGCCGTTTCATGTCCGTGAAGGACGGAATTTTCGCGCGGCGGCAGCGGCCCGCATGGCGAAACGGCGTTTTCCTGCTCAACCAAAATACTCACCCAATCCGCTATGTTTTGATGTCGAAGCGTGCCTGCACCGCTTTCCAGACGGCGTCGTGGACGCTGTCGGCGCCGGGCGCGGCGTCGATCACCCGGCAGCGCGCGGCGTCGGCTTCGGCGATGCTCAGAAATCCTTGGCGCAGCCGTTCATGCATGGCGCGGTCCATTTGTTCATAGCGGCTGACGTCATCCGAGCGGCGCTCGGTGCGCGCAAACCCGTCATCGACCGGCAGATCCAAGATGAGCGTGAGGTCCGGCATCGCCGCGCCGGCCGCCAAATTTCCCATCCGGCTTAGTTCGTCCAACTCGACGCCTTGACCATAACCCTGATAGGCCAACGTCGAATCGAGAAAGCGGTCGGTAATGACCCAAACGCCGCGCCTGAGCGCCGGCAGGATGGTGCGCTGGACGTGATCATGCCGGGCGGCATTGTGCAGCAGCGCTTCGGTGAGCGGATCCCAGCGTTCGGTCTTGCCCGACACCAAAAGAACGCGGATTTCCTCGGCGCCGGGCGAGCCGCCGGGCTCACGCGTCGCCAGCGTTTCAATGCCGTAAGATTCCAGGCGCCGGCACAGAAGCTGCGACTGGGTGGACTTGCCGGCGCCCTCGCCCCCTTCCAAGCTGATGAATTGGCCGCGCGCCATTTCCACCGCTCAGCGCGTTTGCTCGCCCCAGAGCAGATGATTGAACGCGGCGCCGATCCGGCTTGCGCTCGATCGCACGGCGCTCATCCCGCGCGTCCTGGTTGACGTGTCCAACGTGGACGCGTCGACGACGCTGATGGGGCC
>PTKB01000042.1 GCA_002937555.1 Alphaproteobacteria bacterium MarineAlpha10_Bin2
GGCGGCCGATATTCTCCTCTACGACGCAGATGAAGTTCCCGTCGGCGACGATCAGAAGCAGCACATCGAGCTTTCACGTGACATCGCACAACGATTCAATCAACTCTACGGCGAGACTTTCGTGTTGCCAAAGGGCGTGATCCCGAAAGTCGGGGCCCGCATCATGGGCTTGGACGATCCAACACAGAAGATGAGTAAGAGCCGCGAAGTGCGTGGGCACTCGATCCTTTTGACGGACTCCGACAAGGAGATCGAGCGGGCCATTCGCCGCGCGGTGACCGATTCGGGGCGGGAGATCCGCTTTTCTGATGCGCCGGAGAAGGCCGGCGTGAACAATTTGCTGACCATTTATAGAGCTCTGACGGACCGAGACGGTACCCAGGCCGAGGCGGACTTCGCCGACGCTCGCGGTTACGGAGATCTGAAGGCTCGAGTGGCGGAGGTCGTCGTCGACGCTCTACGCCCCATACGAGTGCGGTTCGAAGAGCTGATCCAGGGTGAGGGCGAGCTCGACCGCCTGCTGGCGAAGGGGGCGGACCAAGCACGGGCCGTCGCCGAGCCGAAGGTGGCGATCGTCAAGGAGACAGTGGGACTCGTCCTGTGACGAACCTGCGGCGATCGCGCCGCCGCGTCACTCCCGACGGAGCCGCAAGGACAGTGTCAAGGAGGAACCATCCCTGCCTAGCAATAAAAAGGTTGGGAGCGCCGAGGACGAAGAGGGTATCGTATCAGGTGAAGTCGAGGAGCTGATCGACGATGACGACGAAGACGACGCCACCGCCCCTCTGGCCGATGACAGTGATGACGATGATGATGACGTCTTGGCCGAAGCGGATATCGATACCACCAAGATCGGGGAGGAATAGGCTTGCGGACGGTGCGATAAGATTTATTTCAGTACGGGCAATTTGGTCTTGAATTGCTCTACCTCGGACACTAGTTTTCGGCGCTCGTGATTCTGTGGGTAGCCTTGGGGCCAGGATAACAAATTCTAGGGGCCATAGCTCAGTTGGGAGAGCGCTTGAATGGCATTCAAGAGGTCGGCGGTTCGATTCCGCCTGGCTCCACCAAGTAAATCAGGGGCTTAGCTGATTTCAGCTGAGCCCCTGAATGATTCTAGATCCAATCTGCCGCGGGTCACGCAGCGTTTCTCACCACGCCCTTGTTGGAGAGGTGAATTTCGGCGAATTGGCCATAGCTATTTTCGAGCTCAAGCGCGATGGCGCCGGTTGTGGTGGTCGTGCCACTGCCCATTTCCGCCAACTCATACTCGAAGCCGTGCGGCAGATCGATGCGCGCGCGGTGAATGTTGCCGGTGACTGGATTGCGGATCGGCTCGCCGATGCCGTCGATAAGTCCGGGCACGACAAGGCGGGCGGTTCGGTTCTCGACATCGACGGTGAAGTCGATCGGCAGAAACAGAGGCTCGAGGATCTTGCTCGACATGGCGGTATAGACCGCCCACATCGTCGCCATCGGCTCGGTTTCCTCACCCTTCATGATTCTGATCATGGCGTCGCGCTGGGCGTCGCTGGCGCTTTCATCGACGATCAACAGCATTTCGCCATCACCCTCGTGAACCGGGCCCGGCCAACGGTAAATGCCGGCAGCGCGCACGCCGTCGAGCTTGGTTTCGCCAAAATGTCCTTGGTCGATTTGAAAGCCGGCCGCTGCTTCGCAGGTACCGTAAGTCGGCAGCGCGTTGAATTGGCACGGACAGCCATAGGCGCAATTGCAGTTTCCGAACTCGCGCGCCTTGATACGCCACTCAATCATGTTTTGTTTCCCCCTGATCAGAGTTCTGTGGAACCTTTCAGCGCGTTCGCGACCATGCGCGCCATCTCTTCTTTTTCATAGGGTTTCCAAATTATCGGAACGCCCGCCATGACCTGGCCGCTATCGATAAGAAAATCCTCGCGGTAGCCGGACATGAACAAAATCTTAAGGACAGGGCGAAGCTTGCGCCCGATCTCGGCGACCTGGGTCCCGTTCAAACCGTACGGCATGGCGATATCGGAAAACAAAAGGTCAATCCGTTCATCGCCCTCCAACACCGCGCGGGCGGCCCGACCGTCACCGGCCTCTATGACCCGGTAACCGAACCCGCGCAAGAATGTCGAGACGAGCTCACGCACCTCGGGTTCATCCTCAACCAGGAGAATCGTTTGGGCCTCGGCACGCGATTGCACCGCCTCGCCAAACCCACGCGCGTCCATTGCCTGCGGCAGGTAAAGGGAGACCGTGGTGCCTTCGCCGGCGCGGCTTTCGATCTTGGCGAAGCCGCCGGATTGACTGGCGAAACCGAACACGGTGCTGAGACCGAGACCGGCCCCCCGTCCGGCATCCTTGGTGGTAAAAAACGGTGCGGCGGCTTTTTTGGCGACATCCGATGTCATGCCGGCGCCATCGTCATGCACGGCAAGATACACAAAAGATCCCGATTCGGCATCGGCGTGATTCGCCGCCTCCTGTTCGTCAATGAAGATGTTTTGCGCAGAGATGGTGATCGTGCCGCCGCCCGGCATGGCGTCGCGCGCGTTGGCGGCGAGGTGGAATAGCGCGTTGTCGATTTGTCCGCGATCCGCGAACACCTGGTGCAGGCTATTCGATATGCGGGTCTTGATCGTCACATTGTCGCCGACGACCTGTTGCAGGAACCCCAGCAAGTCCGGAATCAAAAGATCGAGATAGAGGCTTTCGGGCTCGAGATATTGCTGGCGTGAGAAGGCCAGCATTCTTTCGGTCAAGTCCGCGCCGCGCGCCGCGCCGCGCGGCTTCGATGAGCTGCAGAATATCGCTGTCCTGCGGGACGCAATCCTCGAGCAATTCCAAATTTCCGAGGACGACAAACAGCAAATTATTGAACTCATCGGCAATGCTGCCGGTAAGGTTACCCATGGCCTTGACGTTCTCGATATGGCGGGTGCGCTCTTCAAGCGCTTTGTCCTCGGTCAGGTCCTGCACGATGCCCTTGACCACCGCCGATTGCCCGCCCGATTCCGAATCGGCTTCATAGCGCTCGATCAGATAACGTATCTGTCCGTTGGGACGGACGATGCGATATTCGAGACTGGGCTGAATCTGGCCGGCACGCGCGTCCTGGTCGCTCAGGCGAAAGCGTTCGCGGTCATCGGGATGCACCCGTTTCATCAGCGCCTCTTGCGACGCGACGTCGATTTCCGGATGGAGGCCGAGAATACGGAACACCTCGTCCGACCACTGTAAATGCCCGTTTTCGGGGTTCCATTTGAAACTGCCGATACCGGCGATATGCCGGACATGCTGTAAACTCGCAGTTTCTCGCTTTGTAATGCGTGACCCCATCTCCGGCTCCATGAAGTTGAAGGCTCGGGATCAGCCTATTCAATGTTGGCGAACGCGTCCAACGCGCCATCCTGCCGTCCAGGCCGGACAACGGCTCCGAGTCAGCCGCGGAAACCTTTATGCAGCCACCAGGAGTTTTCGTTCATGGAGTAGTAGGGCTTGTAGTGGCGGATGACGGAGTGCTCGACCACACGGCGCAGCTGGTTGTCGAGGATATAACTCTCGCCGCCCAAATAGACCGCTAGAATGGCATGTCCGATATTGAGGTTGAGGTCCTCCACCACGACGATGCGCAATTCTTCGACCGTGTAACCAAGCGCGCGCAACGACATGTACTTGCTGATCGCGTAATCCTCGCAATCGCCGTCATGAATAAAGAACTGTTGCGGCGTTGCCCAGTAATCCTCGACATTCCAATTGCGGATATCGGTGATGTAGCGAACGCTGTTGAGGTAGCGGTTGACCGTTTCGATCTGCTGGCGGCGCGACGTCGCTGACAGTTGACGGGTCGAATCGAGAAACGCCTGCCAGGCTTCGAGATGGCAGGTGTTGAAAGTTCGCGCGTCGCAACTGCCCTCGGGAATCTCGGTGGTCTTGAAATAGCGCTTGAGCATGCCGCGCCATTTGGGAAACGCCTTGAGGTTTTGACTGGCGATCTCGCGGGTGCCGAACAGTTTGGGATAGGGGCCGGCTTCGAGCGGCGCCGAGAATGCAAATGCGCCGAGCAGCAGCGCCGCAGCCACCCAGCCGAGGATGGCGCGCCTCATGCATGCCTTCAATGTTGCCCAACCGCACATAGTTTCTGACCGCTTACAGTCCATCGCCGCAGCATGATGGCATCTCCGGCTTGCCTTATTCTGTAATAGTTATCACGCACAACACTATGATTATCTTCAACCTTCGCCGCCGTCGCCAAATTCGCGAAAACCGGCCGGGATGCGTTGAATATCGGCGATCAGGCCGGGCGGCATATCGGAGACCACATCCGGCGCGGTGCTGGCATAGATGGCATCCGACAGGCCGGCGAAGCGCTCCGCCACCTTGCCGGCGAGCCCATCATGGCGGCCGACCACGGCGAACAGCGCCAGCACATCGTCGCTGATTTCGTCGGCCATCTCCTGCCACTTCCCGGCTTTGACCATCTCATGCAGTTTCAGGCCGAGATCCTCCAGACCATGTTGCTCAAGCACCGGCCAGTAGGCGCGGGTGGAGCCGTAAAATGCGACCCGCTGGCGCACCCATGCGATTTTCTCGGCGACCGCTTCGTCATCGGCGCCGGTGGCGATGAATCCGCCGCCGGTTATCTCGTAGCCGGCGCGCGGCAGCCCGCGTTTCTCCAGCCCCGCCGCGATCAGCGGCTGAACGACATTCTCCTGGTAGCGCCGCGTGCAAAACGGATGCAGGCGCACGCCATCGCACGTCTCGGCGGCGACCCGCAACATGGCCGGCCCGACGGCGCCGATGGTAACGGCCGGTGGCGGTGCCGACATCGGCTCGGGAACGAATGCCGGCGTCATCAGAGAAAAATTGTAATGTGCACCCTCGAAGGCGAGCTTCTCGCCGTCGCGCCAGCAGCGCCAAATTGCGCGGAGCGCTGCGATATATTCACGCATCCTCGGCGCCGGCGCGCTCCACGGCACCGAAAAGCGGCGCTCGTTATGGCCGCGCACCTGGCTGCCCAGACCGAGCACAAACCGGCCGTCCGACGCGGATTGCAGATCCCAGCCGAGATTGGCAATCACCATCGGGCTGCGCGGAAAAGCGATGGCGAGCCCGGTCAAAAGCGCGATGCGCCGGGTGGACGTCGCCGCCACGGCGAGGGGAAGAAACGGATCGTGGCGGTTTTCCAGGGTCATCAAGCCGTCATAACCGGCGGCCTCGGCGGCGGCGGCGGCCGCTGGCACCTTTTTCAAATCGTCTTGCGGCAGGGTGGTGAAAACTTTCATCGCCGGCCTTAGCTGAGCGCGATCATGACGTGCTCGCGAAAGGCCTCGCGTTCCTGCAGGCGCGCGTACCATGCCGCCACATTCGGTAAGTCGGGATGGGCGAGGTCAAGCGCGTAATATCGAAAGCAGGCACAGCCGATCGGAATGTCGGCCATGCTCAGCGCCTCGCCCACTGCATAGGGCTGCGCCGCAAGATGGGCATCGAGTATTCGCCAGGCATCGGCCAGACCTTCGGCCGCGGCGGCAAGGGCGTCCGAATCGCGTTCTTCCGGCGCGGTGCGTATGAGAGCGACAAATACCGGATTGATGAGCAGCGCGATGACGGTGAGCATCCAATCCATCCATTGATCCGCACTTGCGCGCCGGGCCGCGTCATCCGGCCACAAACTGCCGGCGCCGTATTTCGCCGCGAGATAGCGCACCACGGCGTTCGATTCCCAAACCACGGTGCCGTCGTCATCGACGATGGTCGGAATGCGCCCGTTCGGATTCATGGCGAGAAATTCCGGCGTATCGAGGCCGCCAAACTGCCGCCCGACATCGATGCGCTCGTGCTGAAGGCCCAATTCGGCCACGGTCCACATGACTTTTTGCACGTTGATGGAATTGTTCCGTCCCCAAACGGTCAGCATTGCATCCCTCCAAATTCAATTTTAATCACACTAAAACAATGTATTACGGGAAAAGGCGGCTGATATCCCGGCGTCGGTCCGCGCGTTAACCACTTCTTACAGGAATCGGGCGCATGATCGAAGTTAGGCGCAATAGCGCCACTGATGAACAACAATATTGGGACCGAAGTGAGAAAGAGGCCGGTTGGGACCGAGAGTTAAACGCAACGTCCTAAACCGAAGGAGAAGTAAGGTGAAACTCTTAACGGCCTTTATCATGGCAGCCGCCCTCATTGGGCTGCCGCTCACGGCGGGCGCCGAAGAATCGGTGACCGGTCAATTGGCACAGAAAGGACCGCAGCCCAATTCCTGTGTGCCCCACAAAGTCGCCATCGATCAATTGGCGAAGGTGTTCAACGAAAAAGTCGTTGGCCTTGGTCTCGCCAAGAACCAGCAAAGCGTTGTCGAGCTCTATGTCGGCGACAACGGTAGTTGGACGATCCTGGTGACCTTAACCAATGGCATGAGCTGCATCGCCGCCGCCGGGGAAAACTGGACGGATACCGCCGAACAGGTTGAGCTGGCGTCCTAATCGCACACGTTTGCGATTCAATCCGCGCCGCTTTCCGATCTCCTTCCAGCCTATGCAGAACGGCCGGCAAACCCTAAGCTGGTCGCCAAGCAAGGCAAGGCGGGAGGCCGGACGATGCAGGGCGCCAACAGACGCTACGACATGATTCCCTGGGCGGCGCAAAACGCGGTCCATCCGGTGACGCGAATCGAGCGCGGCGAAGGCGCTTATTTTTACGATTCCGAGGGCCGCAAATATCTCGATTTTTCGTCGCAGCTGGTCAACGTCAATCTCGGCCATAGCCATCCCAAAGTCGTGCGGGCGATTCAGGAACAGGCCGCGCGCCTGTGCTATATCGGCCCCCATTTCACCACCGAGGCGCGCGACAAACTCGGCGCCAAGCTGGCCGAAATCGCGCCTGGCGATATCGCCACCGCCTTCTTTACCGACTCGGGCAGCGAAGCCAACGAGATCGCCATGACCATCGCCCGCCTGGTCACCGGGCGGCGCAAGATCATGACCCGCTACCGCTCCTATCACGGCACCACCAGCGGCGCGCTGTCGGCGAGCGGCGACCCGAGACGCATTGCCGCCGGCTATGAGCAGCCCAATGTGGTGCGAATCTTCGATCCCTATTGCCACCGCTGCAGCTTTAAGCTCAGCTATCCGGAATGCGGCGTGCAGTGCGCATCCAGCGTCGAAGAAGTGATCCAGCGCGAGGGGCCGGAGCAGATCGCCGCCCTTCTCGCCGAGCCGATGACCGCCGCCCCCGCCGGCATCGCGCCGCCGGCGGAATATTTTCCCATGCTGAGCGAGATCTGCGACCGCTACGGCATTCTCCTGATCGCCGACGAAGTGATCACCGGCTTTGGGCGCACCGGCAAATGGTTCGCCATGGATCACTGGGACGTTGTGCCCGACATGATCACCAGCGCCAAGGGCCTGACGTCGGGCTATGTGCCGATGGGGGTGGTGCTGATGCGCGATCATGTTGCCCGCCATTTCGACGACAGCTGGATTCCCGTCGGCTCGACGCAAACCGCCAACCCCATCGCCTGCGCCGCTGCCGTAGCGACGCTCGAGGCCTATGAGGAAGACGGCTTGATCGAAAACGCCGCGGCAATGGGCGTGGTGCTGCGCCAGCGACTGGAGGAACTCAAACAGGACCACGCGTCGATCAGCGACGTGCGCAGCCTCGGCCTGCTCGCCTGCGTCGAACTGGTGGCGGACGCTAAGACGCGCCAGCCGCTATCGGCAAATTTCGGCCATGGCGAGCACATCGAATGGATCAAGCGCCGCCTTCTCGAGTTCGGCCTCGAAGTGCGCGTCATTGATCATTTTATTCTGATCGGACCGCCGCTCTCCATCACGGCGCAAGAAATCGCCTGGGCGGTGTCGGTGCTGGGTGAGATACTGGGAGAGGTTGAAGGCCAGCTCAAAGCCGCATAAGACGGCAATACGACAACGGTCTACAGCGCCGGAGACACCAACGCATGGCATTGCTATCGCTCAACCACGTCACCATCCGCCCGCACGATATCGAAGCGACGCGGGATTTCTACGTAAATGTCGTTGGTCTTCACGAAGGCGCGCGTCCGCCGTTCAGATTTCCCGGCTATTGGCTCTATGCCGGCGACATGGCGGTCATTCATCTCGTCGGCAAAGGCAATCCGACCGATGATTTTGTCGGCAACTCCGGGGCCGCCCAGCCCAACACCGGCTCAGGCGCGGTAGACCATCTCGCCTTTGCTTACGATGCCGAGGATTACGACAAGACCTGCGCCGCCATCGAGGCGCACGGATTTGCGTTCAAGAGCCAAACCGTGCCCGATTTGGGCCTCCGGCAATTGTTTATCAAGGATCCGGACGCGGTGGTTGTCGAGCTCAACTTCCCCGCCGCCTAGCCGCTTAGATCAGTAACCCGCCTTGGGGTCGACAACATGATGTGGTGCCTCGCCGGCGCGCACACGGCGGATATTGTCCGCCACCAGCCGGGCGCCGGATTTCGCGTCGGTGATCGACGCCACGTGCGGCGTGATGGTGATGTTGGGCGCGCGCCACAAGGGATCGTCGCTTGCCAACGGCTCTTCGCGCGTTACGTCGAGAACAGCGTGGGCGAGCCGGCCCGATTCGAGCGCGGCGATCAAATCTGCTTCCACCACCAGGCCGCCGCGCGCAGCATTGATCACACACGCCCCGTCCGGCAAGGCGCTCAAAGTCCGGCTGTTGATGATGCCCTCGGTGTCGGGTGTATGGGGCAGCAGGCAAATCAAGATATCTGTAGCCGCCAAGAATTCGTCTAGCTCGGACAACCCGGCAAAGCCCGCCACGCCCGGCAGGGTTTTTTGACGCCGGCTCCAGCCGCTGACCGGAAAACCGATTTGTTGAAGCGCGTCAGCAGCGGCCGCGCCGAGAACGCCGAGGCCCATGATGCCAACCCGCCGTTCGCGCGCAAAAGACTGAATGCGCAACCGCCATTCCCGCGCCCGTTGCTGCACCATATATGCCGGCGCCTGGCGGTGGCAGTAGAGCGTTTGCAACAGGACATATTCGCGCATGCTCTGAGTCAGATTGTCATCGACGATGCGCGTCATCGGCACGCCGTCGGGCAAGGTGGTGGTGGCGAGCAAATGATCGACGCCGGCACCGAGCGAGGCGATCAACTTGAGATTGGGGAAGCGCAGCAAATGCTCCTGCATCGGATCCCACACCAACGCGACCTCAACCGCGTCCACATCCCCGACATCGGGCCAGATACGAAATTTGAGATCCGGAATAGTCTCGGCAAAGGCGGCGCGCCATTCGTCCGGATCGTCCGTCCGGCTACAAAATATCAACGACATGTTGGCTCCGTTAGCACGAATTGCGCCGTCCCGAAAATTTCAATCGTCCGGCAGCATGGCGCGAAGACGATAGACCAGCTCGAGGGCGGCGCGCGGGCTTAAGGAATCGACATCCGTCCCATAGAGCGAGGCGCGAAGCTCGTCCGCCGCCGCGCTTTCTGCCGCGCGCCTCTGAGAGGCAGGCCGGGGAGCGGCAAAGAGCGGCAAATCCTCGGCCAAACGGGCTACGGCGCCGCCTTGCTCGCCCTTTTCCAGTGTCGCCAATACTTCTTCGGCGCGGGCGAGCACCGCCTCGGGCAAGCCGGCCAAGCGCGCCACGTGAATGCCGTAGGAACGGTCCGCAGCGCCCGCGACCACCTCATGCAGGAACACCACATCTTCCTGCCATTCCTTGACCCGCATGGTGTTGCAGGAGAGCCGCTCGAGCTTCGGCGCGAGCGCGGTCAACTCGTGATAATGGGTGGCGAACAGGGTGCGGCATTTGTTGACTTCGTGCAGATGCTCGACCGCCGCCCAGGCGATGGAGAGGCCGTCAAAGGTCGCCGTGCCGCGGCCGATCTCGTCGAGGATGACCAGCGCCTTGGGCCCGGCGAGATTGAGGATCGCCGCCGCCTCAATCATCTCGACCATAAATGTGGAGCGTCCGCGCGCCAGATCATCGGCCGCGCCGACACGGCTGAACAGGCGGTCGACAATGCCGATATGGGCGCGCTCGGCCGGCACGAAGGAGCCCATCTGCGCGAGAATGGCGATCAGCGCTTGTTGCCGGAGAAAGGTGCTTTTGCCCGCCATGTTGGGGCCTGTGACGAGCCATAGATGTTTCTCCGGCCCGAGATCGCAATCATTGGGCACGAAGGGCTCTTCGCGCTCGGCCAGCGCTTCGACCACGGCATGGCGCCCGGCGGCGATATCGAAGCACTGGCTGGTGTCGACCACAGGGCGTGCGTAGCGCCGCTCGACCGCCAACTGAGCCAGCGCGGAAGCGACGTCGAGAACCGCGGCGGCGCGCGCCAGGCGGGCGATATCCTCGGCCCGCGCGATAACTTCGCCGAGCAATTGATCGAACAGCTGTGCTTCCAGATCGAGCGCCTTCTGCGCCGCATTGTTTATCTTGTTCTCCAGTTCGCCCAACTCGACCGTGGTGAAGCGCACCGCGCTCGCCAATGTCTGGCGATGGATGAACCCGTCGCCAAGCTTGGCCGCATTGCGCTCGCTCACATCGACGAAATAACCGAGCACATTGTTGTGTTTGATCTTGAGGCTTGGAACATCGGTTTCGTCGCGGTAGCGGGATTCCATATTGGCGATCAAGCGTCGGCTTTCGTCGCGCAAGCTGACGAACTCGTCGAGCGGCGCACTATAGCCCTTGGCGATAAAGCCGCCGTCGCGGACGTAAAGCGGCGGCGTCGATTCCAGCGCCTTGGCGAGGCGCGCGGCGAGAATATCGTGCTGCCCCAGGCCCTCGGCCAATCCGGCCACAGACTCGCCGGGCGCCACCAATTCCCCGTGCCGCTCGAGAATTTCGCGCAAGCGCGGCGCCAACGCCAGCGCATCGCGCATCGCTGCCAGATCGCGCGGACCGCCGCGTCCAAGGGTGAGGCGCGACAGCGCGCGTTCGATATCGGGAAACGTCTTGAGGGCGTCGCGCACACCCTCGCGCGCCGCCGTACCGGCGACGAAAAACTCCACCTGGTCAAGGCGCTCTGCAACGGCATCCGGATCGGTGAGCGGCGCGGCCAGGCGGGCATGCAACAGGCGTGCGCCAAGGCCCGAAACCGTGCGGTCGATAACCGAGAGAAGCGAGCCCTTGCGCCCACCGGCGAGCGCATGGGTCAGTTCCAAATTGCGACGCGTCGCGGCGTCGATGGCCATGGAAGCTGTTTCGGATACCGCGATTAAGCTCGCGAGACGCGGCAGCTTGCCTTTCTGCGTGAGGCTGACATATTCGACGATGGCACCCGCAGCCGCGAGCTCGGCACGGTCAAACTCGCCGAAACCATCGAGCGCGGCGACGCCGTAAAGCGAACACAAACGCCGCTCGCCCCCCACGCTGTCGAAAATACGCGCCGGCTGCGGCGAGAGCGCGGCTTTCCAGTCGCCGAACATCTCGAACAATTCCGGCACTTCCAGCATTGTCTCGGAAAGCAAGATCTCGCCCGGTGCGAGTTGCGCGAGCACCACCGCCAGCCCCGGCGGCGCACATTTCATCACCCGGAATTCGCCGGTCGACATGTCGCACCAGGCCACCGCCCAGCGCCCCTCCGCCCGGCCCAACGCGACCAAATAGTTCGATGCGCGCGCATCCAACAGCGAATCTTCGGTGAGCGTGCCAGGCGTCACCAAACGCTCGACTTCGCGCGCGACCACCGATTTGGCGCCGCGCTTTTTGGCCTCCGCCGGGTCCTCGGTCTGCTCGCACACCGCCACTTTGAAGCCGGCATGAATGAGCTTTTCGAGATAGCTATCGGCGCTCCTGACCGGCACGCCGCACATCGGGATGTCTTCGCCGCCATGTTTGCCGCGCTGGGTGAGAGCGATGTCGAGCGCCGCCGACGCCTGCACCGCGTCATCGAAAAACAGTTCGTAGAAATCGCCCATGCGATAGAACAGAAGGGCGTCCGGATGGGCGCGCTTGATGGCGAGATATTGCGCCATCATCGGCGTCGCCGCCGGCTGGTCGCCCACTCTTGGAATTGCCGCTTTCTTGTCCATTGCGCGAGACGGTAACACAGGGGAGGATTGTCGAAACAGCTTGTAAGACCGGGGAAGGCGCTATGGTTTGGCGAGACGTGCCCTTAGGCCGATGGCTGCGCGCGGTGGGCATTGCCGCGGCGCCGCTCGCCCTCGCCTTTATCGTGCTCGCATCACTTGGCCTGCTGGCGCCCGGTGCCGCCGCGTTGACCTGGCTCGCACTCACGCTGATCGGCGCCGCCGCCATCCATTGGCTGCTCGGTGACTTGCTGCGCACCAGAAACCAGTTAGAGCAATTGGCGCGCGGCGATGAGATCGGTCCGGCGGCAGCGCGCACACGCATCGGCCGCGATTTGATGCAATCCCTGCACCGCCTGGAGCGCGAAACCGGCCAGCGGACGGCGCGTCTCACAAGCGATCAAGACGGCATGGAACGCGCCCTGGATGCGCTGCCGGGCCCGGTGTTGCTGTTGAATGAGGGGCACAAAGTGGTGCGCGCCAACCGCGCCTCGGAAAATCTGCTCGGCGGCGAACTTGAAGGGCGCGAGCTCGCGGCGGTGCTGCGCAATCCCGATGTCGTCGCCGCGCTGGATGAAGCGGCCCGTTCGAACGAAGGGCAGGATGTCGCCTTCACGCTGCAGGCGCCGGTGCGGCGTCATTTCTCCGCCCGTATCGAGCCGCTCAGCGAACACGCGGCGGACGGCACCGCGATCGTGCTGGCGCTGGTGGACATGACGGCGGTGCGGCGCGCCGATCAAATGCGCGCCGATTTCGTCGCCAATGCGAGCCATGAAATCCGCACCCCGCTCGCCACCCTGAGCGGCTTCATCGAAACCCTGCGCGGCCCCGCCGAAGACGACGCCGAAGCGCGCGGACGCTTTCTCGCCATCATGGCCCAGCATGCCGAACGCATGACGCGCCTGGTGGAGGATTTGCTTTCGCTCTCGCGCATCGAGATGAATGAGCACACGGTGCCGACCGAACGGGTGGACCTGCCGGCATTGCTCGGAAGCGTCGCCACAAATCTCGAATGGCGCGCCAGCGCGCGCTCTGCCGCTATCGAACAGGACATCGCGGCGGACCTTCCGCCCTTGACCGGCGATGCCAGCGAGCTGACGCAGCTTTTCCAAAACCTTGTCGACAACGCGATCAAATATGGCCGCGAAGGCGGCACCGTGCGCATCAGGGCGTGGCACGAAACAGCGGACCCGGATGGCGGCGAAGCCGGCGATATCCTGGTGTCGATCGCCGATGAAGGCGAAGGCATTGCGCGCCAGCATCTGCCGCGCCTGACCGAGCGTTTCTACCGCGTCGATACCGCGCG